>JBFGQG010000109.1:0-9292 GCA_041564295.1 Anaerolineales bacterium
CCCTGGAAGAGACCGATCACCGTGCTGCCGTTTTTCAGTATCAACCAGTTCTGATCGATGTTGCCGCCGAAAGCCTCGAATCCGAGTTTCTCGTAGAATAATTTGGATGCGTGAATATCTTTTACTGTAAGACTGATCGAGAATGCGCCGAGTTGCATAACTGCCTCCATAAATGAGCCAATCAAATTGGAATTCTACTCACAGGTGATCTAACCCAGGTTTTGCATAATTTCCCGGTAGCGCGCCGTTGCTGCTGCGGACGGAAGCCCACGGGCGCAGAAGGCAAATTCCTTGAGCGCGCGATGAGGTCGTTCGACGATGATCTCACCCCTTTCATTCAATTTCCCTGTTAATTCTGCCAGTGCTTCGTGGAACCTGGCATCCTGCCGGGCGTGGTTGAAAAAAGAGAGCACATAGACGTAGTAAAAAAGGTTGTACCGTAAAAAAGGGAACTCCACCTGCAGGAAAAGCGTGCCGATACCGTACTGGCACGGACCGAGCGGCGCGCGCGTTTCCCAGTGACTCAGAAGGGATTCGACCGCATGGTCAATGTCCAGGACGTTATCCCGGTATTCAGCATAATAGCGCAGCGTATCCAGGGCAAACAGGGTGGCGCCGGGGTTGGCGAATTCGGTTCCGGGGCCTCGTCCGAGCTTTGTGTAATTGCACCGCCAGCCGCCGGTCTCGTGGACATTCTCCAGGAGATAGGCGGCTGTCCGGCGAACAGCCTCGTGATCTGCCAGCCCGAACCGGCACAGGATCCGGGCAGCTTCGGCAGTGTAGCAGGGATAAAGAGGGGCTTTAGGGGCGAGCCGGATGCGTCCGTCCTCGCAGGCGGCGTTCAGGATGAGGTCGAGGCCGCCCAGGACGGCTTCATGTTCGGCGCCAACGCCCATTTCATGGAGCATGCCGAGGGCACCGAGCGTGCTGAACGGATGCCCGACGTAGATCCTGTTGTCCGCGCTTGCCCAGAAATCGCCGCCGTTATGGCTGCGTCTGGCGAGAATGGCTTCGATATCGCGCCTATGGTCCATTTTTTTTCAGCCTGTATTCGAGTGGGTGCGTATCATCGGTCCATTAATTCTATCAAATCAATAAAAGAGACATTAAACATGCTGGGGAATTCGAACTTCGTCTGATAATATTTATAAACAGCTGGATGACCGGCAGTAAAACTCAAAAAAAAAGCAGGTGATTAGAATGACCCGGATACGTACATTTCTCATGTTCGAAGGCGCGGCGGAAGAGGCGATGAATTTCTATGTCAGCCTGTTCCCAGATTCAAAGGTCCTGGATATAAAGAAATATGAAGAAGGCGAGAACGCAGGCAAGGTCTACCAGGCTGTGTTCAAATTGGCGGATACGGACTTCTTTTGTATCGATTCCCCGATCCACCAGAACTTCAGTTTCACCCCGTCCATGTCAATTTTCGTCGACTTTGAGTCGGAAAGTGAGCTGGAGCGGGTGTTCGCTGCGCTTTCGGAAGGCGGTTCGGTGCTGATGCCGCTGGATCGCTACGACTTCAGCGCCCGTTACGGCTGGGTGGCCGACCGTTTCGGCGTTTCCTGGCAGTTGAATCTGGTTTAACCGGGGGCGAAGCGCCTGCACCGGCTTCCCAACAACACATTTGTTGTATACTTAATCCCAAAGGGTTGAATGTGACAAAGAACACATTCGGAGACAACCGGACATAACCAGCACAATCAAGCAACGGGGTAACGCAATGGTGTGGAAGAACAAACGCATCCCACAACTGGCTAAACCCCGCAAGGATGACCCGAATGGACGAGGAATCTAACGACCAGAGTCACCGTAATCTAATCGAGGAATTGGTCGAAAAACGAGAGCAGATCAAACAGGGTGGCGGGCAGAAACGGATCGACTCTCAACACGCCAAAGGCAAACTGACCGCCCGTGAACGCATTCACCAGCTCCTAGACCCCGGCACTTTCCACGAGATCGATGCATACTGGACCCACCGCCATGCTGATTTCGGCATGGACAAAAAACGCTACGCAGGCGACAGCGTCGTCGTCGGTTACGGGAAGATCGACGGCCGCATGGTATGCGTATATTCGCAGGATTTCACCGTTCTCGGCGGATCGTTTTCCGAAGTGCAGGGCCAGAAGGTTTCCAAGATCCTCGACCTCGCCATGGAAGCCGGCGCGCCCGTCGTCGGGATCATGGACTCCGTCGGCGCGCGCATTCAGGAAGGCGTGTACAGCCTGGCGGCCTACTCTGAGCTGTTCTGGCGCAACACACAGGCTTCCGGCGTCGTTCCACAGATCAGCGTCATGGTCGGGCCCTGCGCCGGAGGCTCCGTCTACTCGCCCGGTCTGACTGATTTCGTCATTATGACGGAAGGCACGAGCCACATGTTCATCACCGGCCCCAAGGTGATTGAAACGGTCACGCGCGAAGTTGTCGACCAGGATGCGCTTGGTGGCGCCATGGTGCACAATTCGATCAGCGGCGTGGCACACTTCGCGGCGAAAGACGAAGCCCACGCCTTCGAACTTACCCGGACGCTGCTCAGCTATCTGCCGTCCAGCAACCGCGAACCAGCTCCTGTCCGCCCGCCTGATGACGACCCCTGGCGTATGGATGAACGCCTGAACACGATCGTACCGACGGACCCCAGCGAGTCCTACAATGTAGATGAGATCCTCGAAGCGGTTTTCGACCGGGGCAGCTTGTTTCCCGTACAGGCGCAGTTCGCCCGCAACGTCACAGTAGGCTTTGCCCGGCTCCATGGCAGGGCAGTGGCCGTAATTGCGAACCAGCCGCTTATGAAGGCCGGCGTGCTCGATATCGATGCCTCCGACAAGATCGCCCGCTTCATCCGTTTCAGTGATGCCTTCAACATCCCGCTGATCACCTTCGTTGATACGCCCGGCTTCATGCCCGGTCTCAGCGAAGAGCACGGCGGCATCATCCGGCACGGCGCCAAGATCGTCTATGCATACTCGGAAGCGACGGTCCCGAAGCTGGCGGTCATAACTCGTAAAGCCTACGGCGGCGCGTACATCGTCATGAGCAGCAAATACATACGGACAGACATCGTCTACGCCTGGCCGACAGCCGAGATAGCCGTGATGGGAGCAGACGGGGCTGTGAACATTCTGTATGGGAATAAGTTCGAGCAAATGGAAGATCCTGAAGGGGAACGCCAGAAAGTCCTGGCAGAGTACCGGGATAAATTCTCCAAACCATATCACGTGGCCGGCAGCGGACATGTGGACGAAGTGCTCATCCCTGCTGAGACACGCCCTCGCCTGGTTTCCGCGCTGGAACTGCTCCGCAACAAGAAAACGACCAGACCCGACAAGAAGCACGGCAATATGCCGGTGTAATTCTCCATGGACCCTGAACTCCTCCTCGGTTTGCAAATCAGCCTGACCGGTCTCCTGGTCACCTTTATCGCGCTGGGGCTGCTGGTCCTTACAATGCGGCTGCTAACCCGTATTTTTCCGGCCGAGCAGCCTCGCAAGGTGAAATTTGTCACTCAAAAACAACCTCCGCAGGCAGATGCCGATGAACAGCGCCGGGAGGAGCTGGCAGCGGCACTGGCCGTCGGCGTGAGCCTGCTGGAACAGCCCCACATTGAGACCAGCCGCGATCCCTCGCTTGGAAAACTGCTGGAACAATAGGGGTGAAAAAATTCAAACGAATGCCTGGACACGCAGCGCAATCCGGTATCAGAGGAACTTGAATGGCAAGACGAGTGACCGTAATCGTCGAAGGACGTGAATATGTCGTTGAAGTCGGGGACCTGGCGGAAAGACCCATCAAGGCGGTGATTAAGGGTAAGACATATGAAGTGCATTTAACGGATCGGACAGAGAAACCAGGTGCTGTCGAAATTACGCCGGCGTCTGAGGAAAGGGAGACGGCTTCACGTAAGTTTGTGCCGGCATCCGACGGTACGGTCATTACGGCGCCGATGCCGGGCGATATTGCCGAGATCCGGGTGAAGGCCGGCGATCTGGTTAAAGCCGGTGACGTGGTCTGTGTGTTGGAAGCCATGAAGATGAAGAACCTGATCCATACGGCGCAGGATGGTGTGGTCGCTTCTGTAGAAGTCGCTGCCGGGCAGGCAGTTGAATTCGGTGCGGTCCTTATTACGCTGGCGGCGTCCAGATGAATGTCAGTGATCTGATTCAAACTTTACTGCAGGCGCCGTCTTTACTGGCCTGGCAGAACCTGGTCATGATCGGCGTCGGCCTGGTGTTGATTTACCTCGCGGTGTCAAAGGATTACGAACCGGTGCTCCTCCTGCCGATCGGATTCGGGGCAATCCTCGCCAACCTGCCGCTGACCGGTATCACCGAAGGGGAAGGTTTGCTCGCTATTTTGCGAGAAGCCGGCGTCGCCAATGAATTGTTTCCACTCTTGATCTTCATCGGTATCGGTGCGCTGACGGATTTTGGTCCTCTGCTTGAGAACCCCAGGATGGCGTTTCTGGGTGCGGCAGGGCAATTCGGCATTTATTTCACGCTCCTGCTGGCCTTGATGCTGGGCTTTCCGCTCAACCAGGCCGCGTCCATCGGCATCATCGGGGCGATCGACGGCCCGACTGCGATTTACGTCGCAAACAAGCTGGCGCCGGAGATGCTCGGTGCGATCGCGGTGGCGGCCTACAGCTATATGTCCCTGGTGCCGATCATCCAGCCGCCCATCATGCGCTTGCTGACGACAGACCGTGAGCGCAAGGTGCGCATGGCGTACACCCAGCGCGCAGTCTCGAGGACCACGCGGATTGTGTTCCCGATCCTGGTGACCATCGTGGTTTCACTGGTCTCACCGCAGGCTTCCCCGCTGATCGCGACCCTGATGCTCGGTAACTTGCTGCGCGAATCAGGGGTTGTGGACCGCTTGAGCGGGGCTGCGCAGAATGAAATAGCTAACGTCACCACGCTTCTGCTGGGATTGGCCATCGGCGGGACGATGGACGGGCAGCAGTTCATCCGGGTCCAGACGCTTTATATTCTCGGGATTGGCCTGCTGGCCTTCGTGATGGATACGGTTGGGGGCTTGTTGTTCGGGAAGCTGATGTATCTGCTGTCGCGCCGGAAGTTCAACCCGCTGATCGGTGCGGCAGGGATCAGCGCTTTCCCCATGTCTGCGCGGATCGTGCAGCGCGTCGGGCAGGAATACGATTACGAGAACTTCCTCCTGATGCACGCGATGGGGGCGAACACGGCGGGTCAGCTGGGCAGTGTAATTGCCGGTGGTGTACTGCTGGCAATTGTGACGCGGATCCTGGGCTGACGGGATGATTACTACAGGCTGTCAGAAAGGTCTTTTTCCACTCGTTCGACGCCCGGAAAAGACAGTTGTACCTGCGGAAAAGGGACAGATGCCACTTTATTTACGGATTTAATAGCTGTATTCTATTTTTATCTGTAAATGGAAAGCGTCTTAATCAATAAGCGCTATGTAATTGAACATCAAATCGGACAGGGGGCAATGGGATCGGTCTACCGGGCGCAGGATCAACTACTGGATCGAGCGGTTGCTATTAAAGTTTTTACTGGCAGATCTTTAGGCACGATAGGACGTGCCCGGTTCCTCGCAGAAGCAAAAAACACAGCAAAACTCAGCCATCCAAATATTGTCACCGTGCATGATGCCGGCGAACATGAAGGTATTCCATTCATAGTGATGGAACTGGTTGACGGTATGCCGCTTTCCAGGACGCGCATAGAAGGGTTTGATCGCATGTGTGAGCTGTTCGTGCAGATTTGCCGTGCTTTGGAGCATGCTCATCAAGCCGGCATCATTCACAGGGATATTAAGCCCGAAAACGTGATGATTTGCTCCGACGGAACCACCCGATTGGTAGATTTCGGTATTGCGCGGTCTACAACCTCTCGTTTTACAGAAGATGGCGCTTTTTTAGGTACGCTTTATTACATGTCCCCAGAACAAGCCATGGGGACTGCGATCGATCAGCGATCAGATTTGTACTCATTAGGGGTGATGATGTATGAACTTTTCACGGGTCAGCTTCCGTTTGAATCGGAAGACACGTTAGCAGTCATCACGCAGCACCTTCATGCGCCGGTCGTTCCTCCTCGGGCGCAAAATCCTGATATTCCAGCGGCGCTGGACGACCTGATTCTGCATTTGATGAAAAAATCGCCAGATGATCGTCCGAAAAATGCGGAAAAGGTCCGTGAAAAGTTGGAAGCCTGTTTGGCCCACGAACTGTCCGCGGAAGCTCCTGCCAGAGTGTATGGTGGGTTGGACCGAATCGTACGCGGCCGTATGGTAGGGCGTGATGCGGAAGTATCGCGGGTGCGGATGCTCTGGAAAAAAGCGGCTGCCGGAGAAGGACAGCTGCTGCTGATCAGCGGAGAGCCCGGCATCGGAAAAAGCCGTTTCATTCAGGAAATCTGTACACAGGCGGGGGTCTCGGGGGGTAAATTTCTGATCGGTGAGAGTTATGCAGAAAGCAGTGCGCCTTACAGTTCAATTGCACAGATTGTGCGGCAGATTTTGAATCAGCGAAACGGAGAAATCCGTTTGCCGGATTTCGTCCTGTCGGACCTGACCACTCTGACTCCGGATTTACTACCGTATTTTCCGGATTTGCCGCCTAATCCTCCGCTGGATCCAGAATCCGCTCAGCAGCGCTTATTTGAGAATATTCTGCGGATGCTGATGGCAGTGAGAGAATCAGCACCGCTTTTGCTGGTAATCGAGGACGTGCATTGGGCGGATGGCGGTACGCTTTCAGTCCTGCAATATCTTGCAAGGCGTACGAAGCGCCAACCTGTGATGCTGGTTGCAACCTACCGCGAGGTGGAGCTGGACAGCACCCGCCCGTTAAAGCGGATCCTGGAAGCTTTCAGCCAGGAACACATGGGAGAACGCATCAAGTTGAACCGGTTGGATGAAACCTGCACGGCAGCCATGCTTAGAGAATTGTTCGATGAAGAGATCACCTCGGAATTTTTGGCCAGTATTTATCGTGAAACGGAAGGAAACCCCTTTTTTGTTGAAGAATTGGTGAAAGCCCTGGTGGACAGCGGTGTGCTTTATTTTAAAGATGGGGCCTGGCATCGTCCGGAGATTGAAGCATTGAACATCCCGCAGGGTATTCGTGTCGCCATTCAATCACGCCTGAATAAACTGGCGCCGCATGTTCAGAATGTATTGCGCCTGGCAGCCATAATTGGCAGAAAGTTTAAATATGAATTACTACTGGCTGCACATAGAGCAGAAAATAAGGAAGGAAATGGAGCGGATGAAAATGTACTGATTGAGGCGCTGGAAACCGCAGAAAATGCTCAGATTATTCAGGAAATTCGCGGGGCGGATGACATCACCTTCCAGTTCACTCATGCCCTCATCACGAATACGCTGGTGGAAAGCGTCCGCACGCTGCGCAGGCGGCGCTTACACCGCCGTGCAGCCCTGGCGTTTGAAGATTGCCGGCCTGAAGATCATGACGCGCTCGCATACCATTGGCAGGAGGCGGGTGAAGAAGAGCGCAGCCTGAGATATATGGTTAAAGCAGCCCGACAGGCCAGGAGAACATACGCCAATGAAGATGCGATCCGAATCTATTCGGAGGTTCTCGAAGAGTGGCCGACGGATGATCCGGAGAAGTTTGATTTATTAGCCGGAAGGCAGGAGGTATTCAACCTGTTGTCCAGAAGGGAGGAGCAATTTGAAGATATCCAGCATATGTTGGCCTGGGCGAATGAACACAATGACACTGTCCGGAAAGTGGACGGCTTACTCGCTTTAGCAGAATATTTCCGTCACACTACGATTGACAGGGCCGAAGAGCCGGCTCAACAGGCGTTGAAAATCTCAGAAGAACTTGACGACAATCTGCGGAAGGGTAGAGCGCTGTTCCTCATGGGAGCGCTTTCACAGATCAAGGGGTCCGAGATCAGAGCCCGAGAATATTTTTCAGGAGCTGTTGAAGCTTACAGGGATGCCGGGCAGCAAATAGAAATGGCGAGAAGCCTGAGTATGCTTTCCCTTGTATTGGAAGATAAGGACGAGCGGATCAGGGTGGCCCAGGAAGCCCTGGAGCAGAGCAAGAAATCCGGCGACAAGCTGCAGATCGCAATCTGCATGCGCAGGCTGGGGATTGCATATTCAGCTCAATTTCAGCTTTCCATGGCTTTACCGCTGGTAGAAGAATCATTGCGCAAGTTCAGGGAGATCGGCCACATTTACCACGAATTGAATTCGCTGAACGTCCTTGGCCAGTTAAAAAGCTCACTGGGGAAAATCGATGAGGCGGAGGAAACTTTTTTGTTTGCGCTTGACCTGGCCATTGCACATGCAGCAGACGTGACCACGGTCTGGTTAATTAACAACCTCGGGGAATTGAGGAATTTCCAGAAAGCGGAATACGAGCGTCAATTGAAACTGATTGAAACACACCTGGAGCACGCCCAGAATGAACAGAACATGTTTATGGTGATCCGACTGACTGGACAAAGAGCCTTTCAATATTATCTTTTGGGTGATTATGAAGCAGCTCTGGCGATTTGTGAAAGGGATTTTGACACCCTGGTCAACGTACTCGATCCTGAGGATCTCGCTGAGATATTGGCGCTGATGGGGCTTTATGCAGCAGAAGCCGGGGATCAAGAGAAAGCCCGGCGATGTCGCGAAGAATCGAGGGAGCGTTTAAGGAACGTGGACGAATCATCGAACACCATATTTAGTCTGCTGGTCAACACTTTTAACGCCTGCATCTCTGACCCTTCAGACAATAAGGAAGTATTACAGACTGCCAATAAGGAAGTCAACACGTATCAAGAATATTTCAGGGGAAAGGAAAGGAAATGGGGGCTGGGTTTAGCTTCATGTGTTCACGCCCATATCTGTCTGACGTTATTTGAACTTGGTGAAGACCTGGCGAAGGAATCATTGGACAGTATCCGCGAGGCAGAAGAAATACATGCATTAGATCCGGCTGTCTACCAGCCGGAAAAATTGTTTTTGTTGTTGTCGCGAGCCTACCGGGCAAACAACCTGGAAGAAGAGGCAGACCTTTATCTTGAAAAAGCACACGCCTGGATGATGATGGCTGCGGATAAAATAACAGACCTGAATCTGCGTGATTGCTACTTGAACAATGTGCGTGAGAATCGAGCCATACAATCGATTATTAATGAAAGGAGCGACAGCAAAAATTCCGGTATATCTAACATCAATTGAACTGCAAGCAGATCCAGGTCCTGAATCTAGGGTGTGTATGCAAACTCGGTTTATACTCTAAAAATGAACCGAGGCGACTTAACAAACGAACAATGGGAGC
>JBFGQG010000110.1:0-9254 GCA_041564295.1 Anaerolineales bacterium
ATATTGAATTGGATTTGCTCTGCAGCGGTCAGGTCGCGGGTTAATTGTTCACAAACCGCCTGGATTGTGTCATTCAAATCGATCATCCAGAGGCGTGCCGTGTTGTCATTGCTTGCAGTCAGAATATATTCGCCGTCGATTGAAAAAGCCACATTACGAACCTGGTTCCTATGACCCGTGAAACGGCGGACCTCTTCACCTGTTGCCACGTCCCACAAACGCGCGGTGGCATCCGCACCGCCAGATAGAATGTATCTTCCATCCGGCGAGAAGGTAACGCCAAAAACGACTCCCTGGTGTCCTATAAATCGGTTCAACTCTTTACCAGTGAATACATCCCAAAGGCGGATACTACTATCGAAACTCGCCGTAACCAGATTTTTACCGTCAGGCGAGAAGGCAACGCCCGTGACGATATCTGAGTGCCCTTCGAAAACCATGAGGTCTTCGCCCGTTCGCGGATCCCAGATTCGGGCAGTACCGTCATCTGCGCTTGTAACAATCGCTTCGCCGTCGGGCGAGAAGGCGACCCGGTTCACATGTCCCGGGCCTTGGTTTGTATAAATTACGATCGACTGTCCCGAGGTGATATCCCAAACTCGCGTAGTCCCATCGTAACCGGTGGTCGCAACATACCTTCCATCAGGAGAGAAAACGGCCATGTTCACGTAATTGGTATGACCCTGGAATCGGCGAAGTTCCTCGCCGGTGGAAGCATCCCAGAGCCTGGCGGTGGCGTCCGAACTTGCTGTTAGAATCGTCTTGCCGTCGGGAGAGAAAACGACGCTTCGCACGTCCTGACCATGTCCCAGCAAAGTAAAAAGAAGCTGGCCGGTTCCCGTGTCCCAAATTCGGGCGGTCTTATCCACACTCGCGGTCACTACCCTCTCTCCATCCGGGGAGAATGAAGCTTGCAAGACAAAACCGGCGTGTCCGATGAATTCCATCCCGCTTAGTACCCCGCCCAGGTTCCATACCCTGGCGATCCTGTCATTGCTTGCTGTCGCGACCAGCCTGCCGTCCGGAGAAAAGGTGACGGCCTGGACATCATCTGCATGACCGCCTAAGATCCGGATAGTCTGACCGGTAGCAAGCTCCCAAAGCCGGGCCGTTCTGTCTCCGCTGCCTGTGAGCAGATATTCACCATCCGGTGAAAAACTGACACCCGCCACAAAGCCCTGGTGGCCTTTGAGCTCCCGGATCAAATGGCCCGTTTCAGTCTCCCAAATTCTGGCAGAATTATCTTCACAACCCGTAGCAATATATTTGCCATCCGGTGAAAAAGCAATCGCGCCGGGCACGTTGGGATGAGAGAAAACTTGAACCTCTTCGCCTGTGAGAACGTCCCACAAGCGCGCAGTTCCGTCAACGCTGGCAGTGAGGACATACCTGCCGTCAGGGGAGTAAGCAACGCGGATTACGAGGTCATCATGACCAGAGAAGACCTGCAGGGTTTGGCCGGTGGCGACATCCCACAATCTGGCCGTTTGATCCGCATTGCCACTGGTGATGATAAAGCGGCCGTCCGGTGAGAAGGAGACAGAATCCACGCTGCCACCATGACCGGAAAAGACCTGTACCGTATCACCGCTGATAATGTCCAGCAACCGGGCAGTATGGTCTGTGCCGCCGACCAGGAGATACCTTCCGTCTGGCGAAAAGGGCACTTCACCGACCTCGCCTGCTTGCGGTGAGAAGGTATTGATTTCCTCTCCGGTAAACACATCCCACAATCGGACGGTTTGATCGCTGCTGCCTGTTGTCAGGTATTTGCCGTCCGGTGAAAATGCTACGCCCCACACATCGCCCTCATGCCCTGTAAATTCCAGTGGCGGCGCGTCAAGAGGGGAGATACCGGAGAGCACCGCATCACCCGCAGGGGTATATTGCATTGTCAGCGAATGAATGGCCAGGAGCGCGATCAAATTCGCGTCGCCGTAGTTGAGCTGCAAATTGGTCGCTTCAGCCGCCAGACGTTGGGCTTCGGAACGGTTGAGCAACGCTCCGGCTTGCTCTGCGTTCCATCTTGACTGAACACCGAACGCGAACGCTAATATTGCCAGAAGCACCGCAATCGCAGCAAGCACGCTTACGATACGATTGCGCGTTCGAAGTCGATCCGCTGACAACGTCTGCTCCTCAGCCCTGTACTTGTCGGTTTCGGCCAGCTTTTGTATTGCCTGAAGTTCGCGTTGACGCTGCTCTTCACGATCTGCTGCCTGGCGCTCACTGTTTTCAAGAGATGCGGAAAGGAAAGCTGCCTCGAGGGCATTCATCTCGTCTTTATGTCCAGCCGCCCATTCTTGCACCTGAACCAGGCGCCCGCCGCGATACAAGAGGTCCGGATCATGATCGGTCTCAAACCAATCCTGCGCGGCCTCGGTCAATTGGCGGTGCAGACGCAAATCTGCCCGGTTTTCCTCCAGCCAGCCGTGCAGCGTGGGCCACTCGCGGATCAAGGCTTCGTGGGCCACCTCCGCTGCATCCTCACTCGTCGTGATCAGGCGTGCGTCGGCAAGCGCCTTCAGGACTGCCCGTGTAGCAGTGGCTTCTTCTGGCTTCAGGATCAACTCCTCAAAAGTCGCACGTCGCCTGGTGTCACCAGCTCGGGATTCATCCCCCAGTTCAGTCAATCGTAAGAAGATGCGCCGGGCAATCGCCTGCTGCTCCATGTTGAACTGGTCAGCGAAAACGGCCTCCGCCGTCTCAGCGATCGCGCCGCGCACTCCTCCCGAACTCGTATAGCCGCTGAGAGACATTGTGCGTCCGCGCCTTCTCTGCCAGGTCTCGAACAGTGCATGGGAAAGCAGGGGCAGGGCGCCTGGTTCGCTGCCGACATCATGCAGCAGCAAGTCCACCAACCCGGGTTCCAGCTCCCACCGGCCGCGCTGGGCGGGCTCTTCAATCGCTTGCTTCAACTCCTCTCCATCCATCGCGCCGATGTATTCCTGGTGGGTGGCCAGGGCCATGCGCAGTTGAGGATAGTTGGCACATGATGCGTAGAAGTCCGCGCGTAATGTAATGAGGACCATGACGGGGCCGTTCGGTTCAGATGCTGCAGTGAACAGGTTGCTGATAAACGCAACACGCTGGTCCTCCGACCGACACAATGCGAACAGTTCTTCAAATTGGTCTACGACCAGCAAGAGATGGGAGCCGTTTTCGGAACCCAACAAACGCCTGGCAAAAATCTGCAGACTGCGATCGTCTTGGACCAGGGCGTCCATGAGGTTTGCCGTCGCAATTACAGTGTCATTCTCGGCGGTAAGCGATATTGCAAGGCTTTCCAATGGACTTGCTGTAGGGGTCAGGATATGAATGCGCCAATCGGTAGAGGTTTTATTCCAGCGCAGAGCAGAAACCAGGCCTGCCCGAACTAGCGATGACTTCCCACTGCCGGACGCGCCTACAACGGCAAGAAAACGCGTGCTTTGAGCTGACTGGCTGGAGGCCATTGACAGGACGTGATCGGTCAACTTGGTTGTCAATCGACTGCGCCCTGCAAACATGTGGGCATCCGTTTCGTCGTAGTAATTCAGGCCCTTATAAGGGCAGAGTCCTGCAGCAGGTGCATCTTCTCGCCGCACATGGGCAGCCAGGTCCAGCAGGCGCTCGACCGCTCTGGGTTCGTCTTCCAACCCGAGGGCAGGGATAAAGCGGGCCTGGATAGTTGGGATATCCGGCAGGCGTTCATTTTGCTCGAGACGGCTGATATGGGTGTTGCTGTAGCCGACCGAGATCGCCAGTTCCATCTGCGTGATGCCCATGCGTCTTCGCAGAAAGCGCAGCAGGTCGCCAAAGGTGATGAATTTTTCCAGTGTGTTCGAGGAGATGGAGGTCGGCATGATTTAGATCTATTCTCTATTGTTTTAACTTCAGAATCAAGATGGAACAATCCATTTGGCAAATATTGGCAAATATAGGCGAAATATGCAATAGGTCTGGTGATACAGTGAGATCGCATAGGTCGATCAGAAAAATTGAACCATCGATCTAAAAGGAGATCAGAATGTCTATCAGATCCGTATCCCGATTTCTCGGGGCGTTCGGGTTGCTGGCCGCAATCGCAGCCTGCACGCCACGATCGACAACTAGCCCACCCGCCTCTGCAATTCTGCCAGCATCCGACACTTCACCGGTGAACCCCTTTTCTGGAGATACTTCCTGGATTGCATATCAGACGAACCGTGGCGGATCTGAGGGGATCTGGTTGATCCATCCGGATGGGACCGGAGACCAGCGGATTGACGCTGGCGGTCTGGTCGTGCTCCTTCCGGACTGGTCGCCTGATGGCAGACACATCGCGGTGGCTTCTCGAGGTGGGGAAACGGAACCTCTCTTCGAATATGACCTCGAATCGAAAACTTTCCGGCAGCTATTTGCCTGCGAAGACCCTTGCCTTGGGGACGATGAACCCGCCTATTCTCCCGACAGGCAGCGGGTTGTGTTCATCCGCGCCCTCCTGCCTTTCACATACAGCGAGGTGATGGGTGGCGACGTGCCCGGCGATTGTGGCTTGTGGATTGGTGAAATATCGACGGGAATTGTCGATCAAATAACAAGTAATCCCGAATGCGACCGTGAGTACCGTCCGCGCTGGTCGCCGGACGGGACGCAACTGGTGTATTGGCGAAATCCGTATGACAACGGCCGGCCGGCCGGCACAGCTGTGTATATTATCAATGCGGATGGTACAAACGAACGCCGATTGACGGACCCACCCATGTTTGCTGGTGAAGCGGATTGGTCTCCCGATGGGGAATGGATCGTGTTCGACACGTATCCGTTGGCAGAGTTCAATTTTGCCTCCGTTGTTTCCAACCTGTACCGTATCCACCCGGATGGAGCCGGCCTGGAACAGCTGACTTTTTTCGAATCGAGCGATTTCCGAGCCACGCAGCCTGGATACAGTCCGGATGGACAATGGATTATCTTCACCCTCGTGACCCCGTCGAGCCGCAGTCTGTGGGCCATCCCTGCCCAGGGAGGGGATCCGGTAGTCATTGCGCAGGGAGGGATCTATACCCATGCTGCGTGGCAGCCGTAGGCAAAGCGAAACGATAATTTCAATGCGTGCTCAGGAGCATATGAAAACGCAACCAGAAAATCAGACCCGCACCGTGAACTTCATGTAATTCGTTAAATCGAATTTACCGGTACAAATTTAGGCCCGTTTTACACTGATCGTTGATCCCGAAGCGCCTTAATAAAACAACTCCCCGGCAATACTACCGGGGAGTTTTGATTCACATCAAATCATTGCAGTTTTCATTCAGGAAAATTATCCGCTTTCCTTCAATGCGCGCGCCAACAGATCGGGTAACTTTAGTTTGACGGACCATTCATGCAGGTATTCCAAATCCAGCGCACCGGCTTGTGTTTTCAATATTCCAAGTACATCGCGCCACTGTCGTTCGGAGACTCCACCTCCCTGGCGATACCGGGACAGCTTTGCAAGGATTGTGTCTTCCTGGCTCCGAAGCGTGCGCTGACCTCATCTTCCAACAAAAATGTCTGCTCTACAGAGCGCTCTAATTGCGAATCCAGGAATGGTTCCTGCCGGGGGACGAATATATCCACCTTGAACATGCTGTCTCGGTGGATGATATTAAAACTTGTGTTGCGGCTTATGGCATCTTGAATCATCTCTTCGTCGATATAAAACGCTTCCTTCAGCGCATCAACGAATGGACGCACATGCACCCGGCGCATGACCGTAATCACGTCGGAATCTTGTGTCATGCGCACCATTCCATACAAGGTGCTGGCCAGTGAACCACCGATCAAGTATGGAATATCGAGGCTCTTGAGGACGTTTGTCACTCTAAGGGTGACTTCAAGCGGTTCGTTCTGCATGTGAGTCGGGTCCGTAGACTTTGCTGGCCAGTTCTGCTCCAAGCATCAGGTCTGCCAGCCGGCGGCGCAGTTCATCCTGGTCAGCGCCCGGATACCGCCTTTTGAGGCCGGCTAACGCAAGTAAGCGGGCCGAACGGTAGAGCTGGGCCAGCATATCCATTTTGCGTGCCGGGGATGCCTGACGCCACAAGTCGATCTGCAGTTTTTCCATTTTCGGGTGGGTATCCTGTGAAAGTGCGGTCATGTCAGGATTATATACCGGATGTTCGAGAGGTGTTTTGGTTAATCAAATTCGCATTGATTATAATAATCAGGTATGCCATCCCCTGGCCATCCATCAGAAAGAGAACAACTAAAGAAGGCGATCCTTGCCCAGGAAAGCCTGCGCGGCACGCTGGAAGATTCCATCATCGATGCGGCGATCCAAACTCTCCAAGAAAAACTTGCATCCCTCGAAACAGGAACCAGGCAGCGCAAGCTGGTCACGATCCTTTTCATGGATATCGCCGGGCACACGGCCATCATCAGCGGACTTGACCCGGAAGACCAGATGGACCTGATCGACCCGGCGCTCAAGCAGCTGGCAGCAGTGGTCGAACGGCACGGTGGGCATGTCGCCCGATTCCAGGGAGACGGTTTCAAGGCCGTTTTTGGACTACCCGCGGCGCACGAGAACGACCCGGACCGAGCCGTGGACGCCGGTCTGGAAATCCAGGCTGCGGCCCGGTCTATTTCGGAAAACCTGATATCTGAACGTGGCCTCCCAGGTTTCCAGGTGCGGGTCGGCATCGACACCGGTCTCGTATTCGCCGGCGGTGAGACCGAAGGAGAAGACACGATCAAAGGCGCGGTCGTCAACATGGCCGCCCGGCTGGAGAGCGCGGCGGCGCCCGGCACCGTCCTCATCTCCCACAACACGTACCAGCATGTACGCGGCGCATTTGATATCGCGCCGCCAGAATCGCTCCACGCAAAGGGCTTTTCGAACGAGGTTTCAGTTTACCGGGTGCTCGCCAGGAAAGCGCGTTCCTTCCGGGACCACCGGCGCGGAGTCGAAGGCGTCGACACCCGCATGGTCGGCCGCGACCGTGAATTGGACCTTCTCCAGGAAATTTTCACCGAGATCTGCGAAGAAGGGGAGCGGCAGGTGGTTTCGATCGTTGGAGAAGCCGGGGTCGGTAAGTCCAGGTTGCTGTACGAATTTGAGAATTGGGTCGATCTGCAGCCGGTCCTCACGCAGCTGTACCGCGGCCGGGCGCATCTCGAAACCCGCAACCTCCCGTACGGCTTGCTGCGCAGCATCTTCGACTTCCGCTTCGAGATTCTGCAGGACGACCCGCCTGAGACCGCACGGGAAAAGTGGCTGAACGGGTATGTAACTGGGCTCGGCGAAACTTCCTTGAAGGCCGAGAAACGCGCCCACATCCTCGGACACCTGCTCGGTTTTGATTTTTCCCGCAGTACGCACGTCACGCCCATCCTGCGGGAACCGAGGCAGCTCCAGGACCGGGGGATTGTGTATCTGCTGGACTACTTCAAAGCGGCTGCCGGAAATTCTTCCATCCTGCTGCTTGAAGACCTGCACTGGGCTGATCGAGGCTCCCTGGATGTCATCGGCGAATTCAGTATCCGTTTGCAGCATTCCCCTGTGATGATCGTGACCACCGCGCGACCCGAACTGTACCAAATGCGGGAACACTGGTTTGAAGGTTGGGCATTTCACCGGCGGATCGACCTGATGCCGCTGTCGAAAAGGTCTTCGCGCGGTCTTGTGGCCGAGGTCTTGCAGAAAGCCCACCGAGTCCCTGAAGCACTGGAGAGCCTGATCGTATCCCACGCCGAGGGAAATCCACTCTTTGTGGAAGAACTCGTCAAGGTGCTGGTCGATGAGGGCGTCATCAGGAAAGGAGAGGAAGCTTGGGCTATCGACCTGGAGCGCTTGTCCGGGCTCGATGTGCCGAACACTCTCACTGGCGTGCTGCAGGCGCGCCTCGAAAGTCTCGGGAAAGATGAGCGCGAGATCCTCCAGCAGGCATCTGTGGTCGGCAGGGTGTTCTGGGACCAGGCTGTCTGGTATTTCAACGGCAAAAGAGAGGGAGGGCTCACATTCGATATCATAGAAGCCGGCCTGGCCCACCTGCGGGAAAATGAGCTGGTCTACCGCCGCGAAGTCTCGACTTTCGAACACGCATTGGAATATATCTTCAAGCATGCGGTCCTGAGGGATGTCACCTACGAAAGCGTCCTGAAAAGAAATCGCCAGGCGATCCACCGGCTGGCGGCGGAATGGCTGATCGAGCAGCGCGTTGACCGCCTGGGCGAAGTGGTGGGGCAGATTGCAGAGCACCTGGAGCAGGCGGGAGAGATCGAGGAAGCCATACGCTATCTGGCCTGGGCTGGCGGGGAGGCTGCGGATAAATACGCCAATGAGACAGCCCTGGGCTACTTCAACCATGCCCTCGAGCTTGTATCCGACCGGGATGTAAATGCCCGTTTTGACCTGCTCAAACAACGGGAAAATATCTACAATCGATTAATGCGCCAGCAGGACGAGCAGCATGATCTTGAAGAATTGGATTCGCTCTGCGAAGAAATTCGATCTGTGGAAAGCGAAATCGAAGTAGGGCTGTTATGGGCTGAATTCTCTGCAAAATATTTCATGTTTGACCAGGCGATCCACCGGGCAGATCAGGCCTTGAAGAAAGCGGATGAGATCGGAGCAGAGGGATACGTAGCCCGCGCCAACCTTGTCCTCGGTAGGGTGGACTTTTTTCGAAGCGAGGGCGGTAAATTCGACCGCGCCAGTGCCTATCTGGAGAAAGCGCTGGATGGATTTATTCGTCTTGGTGACAATTCGTTGGAGAGCATCGCCCTCCGGTCACTGGGGATGGTTGCAAGTAATAAGGGAAATTACTTAGAAGCGCTTGAATATACCCGCCGTGCTCATACCGTGGCGCTCCAGGCGGATGACCTCCAGAATGCGGCGGAGGCAGTCAACAACCTGGGTGTGTATACTGGCCAGTTGGGCGATTATAAGAAATCTGTGCAGTATTACGAACAATACCTCGAGATTGCAAGAGAAACCGGGAACAGGCACCAGGAGCTTTTCGGGCTTTTGAATCTTTCGCATGAACATATCCGTTTCGAAAATTATTCAACAGCCCTTACCTATGCAGAGGATTCCTTCAAAATTCAGCGGACTGCGATCGGGGAAATCTATTTAGGATGGATCTATGCAGGGCAGGAAGCGTGGGATCGGTCGCTGGAGGCTTTTCAGGCCGGAATCGAGAAGGCACAAGCGGATCCCCGAGAGGTCCGCTCCAGATCTTATGTTCTCTACGCCCAAACCGGGATCGCGAAGGTGCGCCTCCAACTCGGGGATGTGGATCCGGCGGTGG
>JBFGQG010000111.1:0-9237 GCA_041564295.1 Anaerolineales bacterium
CCCACACCGCCGAAAACCAGCGCGGGGAAATACTTCCTCACTTCCGGCCAGCTAAATTGTGTTCGCCCAAATCGGATGATCGTGTACAGGATAGCGGCATCGAGCAAGGCGGCTGCAAGCGTTGCCGGCTGCATGATGTTTTCCGGACAGTTCGCCCAATAAGCCGGACAGGCGGGGAAAATATCGAGTCCGAGGATAAATTCCCAGGCAATATTGCCGCACATCGCCGCCACCGGCATGTAATGGATCTTGTTTCGAAACGATCCGCGCAGGATCAGGATATACGCTCCGATCCAGAATACCGCTTCCATCAAAAAACTCAAGAGAACCAGTGTATCGTTTGACATAATCTTTCCTGTTCGTATTTCTATAGCGAGGATATCAACGGTTCGATATCTGAACGAAGATCTTCCGGGATCTTGAACGGGGTCCTTTTTCCGCCTCGTTCGAGATCAATCAAACCCTGGATAATCTGCGTGGCAAACCTGTCCAGGGATAGGTTCACGTGGCGGCCTTCTGGGCGGATCAGGGAAAAGAACCTTACGATCCAGTCACCAACACTGACCAGATGGCGGTTCCAATTCGCACGCGGCAACCCCAGTATTTCGGCAATTTCCGGGTCGATGCTGCGTCGAATGATTGCAACGGGTAACCCCCTGAGGAATCGAACGGGAATCTGCTTCTCCATGAACGTAACCAGCGCGTTTGTCAGCTCGCGTCCCGCTTCACTGTGTCCTTTCTGGTGGTCGAGAATTGCATACGCCATGTCGAATGCGTCTTGAACATCATGCGGAATCAAGGCGGGTTCCACACCCATCAAGTACCCGATCACTTTCCAGGCATGAAGGTAAGCTTCCTGTTCTTCTTCCGGAATCCGGATCCCGAACCGGCGGAACCCGTCCAGGATTTGAACGGAAAAAGTCATCAACGTGCCGGCCAGGTCCTCCTGGTTGATCGGTTTTCCCCATTCATCTTTCCAGCGCGCACGCCATTTCGGCTCAAGCAGGATATGCTGCCGGATACTGGCATGCATCAAACGAACCTTCTGCACAGAACGGATTCCCCGCCCAGACTTCCCGAGCGCGTCAGGGGACATCACGTCCAACACGAACTGCGCCGTTTCGAAGATCCGGCGTTCAACGCGCTCTGTCAACCGGGTGGTCAGGAACAGGACCTGCGCTCCCCGGTGCGCAGCATAGGCGTTCGGAAGCGCCGCACAGAATAAAAACGTAACGACGAGTGGCCAGTGACGGTCAAAGAAATCCTCGCCCCTCTGGATCAATTCCGGGTCAGCCCAGTCCGGTAATCGAAATGTCCGCTCCAGATAAGCCGTAACCTCCTGCGGCATATCCTCAGGCACGATTCCGTCATTGTCGACCAGGCTGTGGAAGATCCGGTTAACGCGTTCGATGCCGTGTTCCTCGACCAGGTCTTTCATTACCTGGTCTGCGAGAGGGTCAGTCTTCACGCGCTGGGATTCAAGGAATTCTGTTGTCCAGCGATTGGATGTCATTCTTTTCTCCTGAAAAAGGGGTATGATGATTTTAACATTTCTCAGACAAACAGCATTATAACTTTTCAGGCTTGACCAGGGAAACGTGCGAACAGCAGCCCTGCTGCGTGGATGGCTTCTTCAATCAAACCTTGTCCAGAAAAGAAAGGAGACAACAAATATGACATATCGGATTCTATCTCTAGATGGCGGTGGAATACGCGGCGTTTTGACCATCCATCTGCTCAGCCGCCTTGAAAAGGCCTATCCGGACTTTCTTGGAAATGTCGACCTGGTTGCCGGTACGTCCACCGGCGGCATCATCGCTCTGGCGATCGCCGCTGGCAAACCGCTTGAAAGGGCCCTGGCACTCTATATGGAGAAAGGGAAAGAGGTTTTCAAGGATACGCCGTTCGACGACTTGAAAGATGTAGGCAATGCATTCGGCGCTGAATATTCTAATGGAGGCCTGAGACAGGCCCTCGAGGAAGAATTCGGTGATATGACCTTGGGCGATTTGAAAAAGAAGGTCCTCATTGTCAGCTTTGACCTCGACAACAACGCCTTCGAAGCCACAGTGACGCGGCGTTGGAAACCGAAAATTTTCCAGAACTACCCGGGGAAAGGGACGGATGCCGGAGAGAAAGTCGTCGATGTTGCGATGCGCACGAGCGCTGCGCCGACCTTTTTTCCCGTTTACCAGGGTTATATTGACGGCGGCGTGGTCGCGAACAATCCGAGTATGTGCGCGCTTGCACAGGCGATGGACGACGATACAGGCAAACAGCGCCTGACCCAGGTCGCATTGCTATCGGTCGGCACAGGCGGTTTCCCTAAATTCCTGACCACTGAAGATGCCGATTGGGGATGGACTCAATGGGCCCGCCCCCTGCTGGATATAATGCTGGAGGGCAGCCTTGAAGTTGCTGATTACCAGTGCAACAGCATCCTCGGCCGGCGCTACCACAGGATCGCACCGCGACTGAACAAACCGATCTCGCTCGACGACCTGAAAGCCATCCCCGATCTGGAAAAGGTCGGAAAGAATTTCAACCTCGAAGATGCGATGAAATTTGTCGAGAAGTATTTCATCGACGGGCAATAATTCGGATCACGTTAAAGAAACTTCTAAACTCGACCAGCCAGATTTTCACCCGCAACGACCGCCAGGCCCGCATCCCAAGTGCTTTATCTTCCTTCCCCAATTCAAAAGGGGAGTAAATGAGCCGGTTGTATCTGTCGCTCAGCAGGCAAAGATCACTGATAGAACCCGGCAACCGGTGGAGTAATTTCGAACTGGCGAACCGGGTCTCGAGAAATGCTGTCAGGGAAACTGCCAGCTCTGAAGGCGTCGCACTGGCCGGCAAAGGCACGCCCAGGGTCCGGCTGTGAGCATACATGCTCTGGACGATCTGCCGGTAAAAAGCCTCCGGTGATTGTCTTCGAAGGCGGGCCAGGTCAAACAACCACCAGGCAAAAGCCAGTAGGACCATGGTGCCTGCAGCCCAGGCGAAGCCACCAAAAATGCGGGCAGTCAGGCTGCGGCTGGATTCGACAAGAGGAGGTAAATCGGCCTCGAGGACCGGGAGCATTTCTCCTACACCCAATCTTTCGATCTCTGCCAGCCCGGCAGTCGGTTCGAACGGCACCCAACCGAAACCAGGGAAATAAATTTCCGGCCAGGAATGTGCATTTAACCCGATCACAACATACTGGTCTTCTGCCCGATCGTAGCGGCCCTGCGAATAACCGATTGCCAGGCGAGCTGGCAGGCCCACCGACCGCGCCATCACAACCATTGCGGTTGCGTAATAATCACAGTACCCGCGCTGGAGATCAAATAAGAAATAGTCGACGATATCTCGATCACTTGGTGGGAAAGGCACTGAAAGCGAATATTCGAAACCTCGTAAATAAGTCTCAAGCGCCTGAGCTTTTTCGAATGGTGTGGGTTCGGTCACGGTGAGGTTCTTCGCAAGGTCGATCACACGCGGCGGGATTGAATCCGGCAGGCGCAGGTAGCGATTTGTGACCCAATCCGGATATTCCAGTCCAGTATTCAGCAAAATTGGTATGTGCTGTATCGGGAAACGGGAATCTACAGTGTAATTCGGACTGCGCACTCTTACACCGAAGGCATTGAAAACTCCCGCAACCGGTGGATACCAGGCTATTTCAAAAGTGTGATCGACCGAAAAGATTTCACCCGCAGCGAACGCGAGTTCGAAGGTCCGGTTAGTGACCATGACTTCCTGGCGGACCGGCAACGCATAGGGCTGCTCTCCGGCCGGCACCTCAACTCCCCGCTCGTATCGTACAGATTCTGTCTCACCAGCAAACCAACCATTTCCGGTATAAACATCATACGCCAGGCTGCGCCAATAATAGCGCTGGCTGTCCAGATTGCCCGGCCCTTTTACCCGAATTTGCAGCACAACCTGCTCCTGCAGTTCAGGCGGCATACCCAACAAATGGCTGCGGGGCATGCCGCCGGCCGTAAACCCGTTAAAAAAGGGCGGAATTGGCGTCGGTGGTTCGATGCCCAGCGAATCAGCCAGGAATCTGCTCTCCGGTGCAGATTCGGACAGGACCGGTCTATCCAGACCCAGAAAACCGCGCAGCGCGCTCCGCAAGTTGATCTGAGGGACAATAAATGCGGCCAGGACGATCCCGCCGATCAGGATGGTCGAAGATAACGAAAAGTCGAAAGGCAGATCGTCCGGGTAATCGAGGCCTCTGGATGTCCATCTGCGCTCATTCTCGTATTCTGTTGCAGCGGCGTGAAGCGCCAGCACGCCGAGCAGGAACAGCGCCGGCATACCCATCCGCTCCGTGCGCGCAAAGGCATAAGCCGTCATCATCACCATCGCTGAAGGCAGCATCGCTACCAGCACCTCATCCGAACGTCTTAGAATTGCGCCGGACCAGCATGAAGATATAAAAAGCAACGCACCCCAGATGATTTCTACAGCGCCGGATCGAAATGGGGTCTGGCCCGACCGCCTGTCCAGGAACCAGGCCTGGAGATTGTCCGCCCGCGTCCAGGTTTCCAGTAAAAAATTGAGCCAGGCCAGGCGCAGTCCATCAGTGGGAACGAACGTTTCTACCGGTTGGCGGTTTAACACATGATTGAGGAACCGGCCAAGAAGTTGGAATCCTTCCCATAATACTGTTCGAAGCTCAGGGAAAAGATCACTCATCAAAAGAAAAATCACCGGTAGCGCAAGTACACAACCGGCAACGAACCACACCCACCATAGCTTCCGGTTCCCAGCCCACCTCCCTAAGAGAATTGCCAGTAGGATCAACAAGAACAGGCGCCCCTGCACCCGCTCGAGTTCCCTGACAACAGATTCAACTCCAAGTGAGGCGAATGCGAGTGTGAACCAAAGCGCACAGATAAGAAAGAGGCCGTAATAACCTGTTTTGCTGATGAGCTTCCGCCAGGCCCAGCGCACAAAGCTTTTTCCAAAATTACGTTGCATGGCAGGTTTCCCTCAGACTTTCTGCCATGGCAGATTTCCCGGTTTAGAGTCAGGCACGGCTCTGCTGCTCGATGTGCGTCGCCACAACCACCTTCCCTGGCTGCCGGGGCGGGCTTCGGGGCGATCAAAATATGAAGGCTCCATTTCCAGGTGTGGTATCCCCAGCGTCTCAAGCCGGTTGACCAGATCCGGCAGCCGGCTCCTTCCACTTTCTAAACCCGTGTACCGGGCCGGATCGAAGAGGAGCACGGTCGGGATGATGCGCCTCTTGACAAGCGGCTGCAGTTCTGCAATCCATTCAGGTTCAAGGTTCGATGTGATCAAAATCAGGCTGGGGTTTTGCCGGAATGCAGGACGTGCGTGCGCGAGGAGAGCTGTGAGCGAAATTGCGCCGCATTCAGCCAGCGCCAGCGCGTGCATGATTTCCTGGTGCTGCGTTTCGCCGAACTGCGGTGGGAGCCAGGTCAGCCCTTCTCCCTGGGTAACAAGCCCAACCGAGCGGCCTTGACGGAGGCCTGTTTCTGCAAGTGAGGCGGCTAATATTACCCCATGTTCTTCAGTTGAAACGAAATCCTCGCCGCTCTTGTGGCGGGCATCCAGGTCCAGGAAAATCCACCAATCGCCTGCAGGCATGTTTTCAAGGATGCGGACGTAATAATCCCCTCTGCGAACAGTCGTTGGCCAATGGATCAGACGAAAACTGTCACCTGGCGTGTACTCGCGCACGGTGGACACGTTGACACTGGTCGAATACGCAGGCTGCCGGACGCGCCCTTCTCCGGTTCTCCCTCCCGGAACAATATTGAACTTCGGCAGTGGGATTACGGGCGGCGTCACCAGCAACGTCGCCGTTGCCGGATATGAAATTTCGACACCAAATACACCAAGAGGGTCGCCCGAATACAATTTGAGCGGACCCAGGGAAAAAACACCACGTTTCGTACAGATTCCACCAGTGGCCCAGCTGATTTCGCCACCGGCCGGGACTCCGATGGCCCGTCCTGCCAGGTAGCCGGGCATCGTTGTGTGATAATCCACGTCGACCCAGACGGCAGGCAGCCAGCCTGAATTTCTCAACACGAACCGCTCCTCGAGGCGATCCCCTACCTGTGCCCATCCGTAACGCCTTTCATGAATCAAACTAAGGTTCTTCCTAAGAGTTATCGTCCAGATAAGACCGGAAAGCAGCATTCCGCCCAGGCCGGTCAGCATGACCAGCCAGCCGCGGTAGGGGTCGGCAAAATACAGGATAGCAAGCAGACCAACGAGGGCCGGGAGAAGCCGGTTATTTAAATACAGCCGGGTGCGCATATTTATATTCTAATGTGAGTCAAATCGCAGGTCCTTAAATCCGTATTCCTGGCGGGTTTTGTTTAATCATCCACAATATCTCTTGAAAATCCGATTCGAAACACAACATTAATCTGAAAGCAGATGCATTGACTGATCAAGAAGATCAAGATTTTAATACCGGACTGGCAGAACCTGCCCGGCGCGCGCTTGCCGGCGCTGGGATCAAGTCCTCTGAAGACCTGGCGCGTTTCACCAAATCCGAAGCGAGCCGTCTGCACGGCATCGGTCAGAATGCGCTCAAGATTTAGAAACAGGGACTGGCAGATAGAAGGCTGACATTCAAAGACGACACAAAAAAGAAAATCCAGGTTTTAGGAAGGGCCCGGCCATTAACCTGGCGGTTCCATAAAGGCCCCATGGCTATTCTCCGGCATACCGCTGGACCATCGCGGCCAGGAGGTTCAACGTTTCGATCAATGAATCGCGCTGCAGGCACACTGCGTCCCCTAACATGAACCGGCGGTAACCCAAGCGGAACAGATAGGCCACGTCGTTGATCTCAGCACTTGACGGGACAGGATGGACTGCCATCGAATCGAAAATGCGGCTGGCGACGACAGCGCGGGGATCCGCCCGGACGATTTCTTCGAGTACACCCGGCATAAGGTGCGGTCGCGGGACTTCCACAAAGAGATCGCCGCGTGCGGCGACAAGATTGCCAAGAGTATTCCTGAATTTTCTTGCGAACGCGAGGCCGCGCCGGGTCTCAATCTTGAGCAGCACTTCCGCATTGGGCAGTAAACTGCCTACTTCCGCCGGATCTTCCGGCTTTTCGACATACGAGAGCATCACCCGGTTGAGCCCTATTTCCGCCATCGCTTCGAGATAAATCCGATCGTTTCCTGTCAGTGTGCCGTCGATTCGCAGGGAAGGATGTGGGATATTGACCGATTCGCCTGGCCCGATCAACCTGCGGGGGCCGTCTTCCAGGATCAGCCTGTCGCCATCCACGGCGACGATTCGGCCGCGTTCGGAGCCGTCGGAAAAGAAGACCTCTGCGGGGGTTTCAACGAACAACGGGTGAGAAACGCGAATCTCGGTAAACGGTGGAATCGCCGCGCCAACCACGCGTAGCTGCCGGCCTTTCAGGTCCACCCAGAGCGGTTTTCCTGCGGCAGAGAGCCGCTGGAGGGCTTCCCGCGGGCCGTCCTTGAGCGGCATGACCGTGTTCAGGCGCAGACCTGAAACAAGCGGATGGTCAACCGCCTCATTCAGAAACGAAGCATAGGGTGGAATCGTAATGAAAACATCGATCGGCATCGTCCGCGTCTGCCTCTACAGCTTCAACGTCGTTCCACAATAGACGCAGGTGAACATGCCGCTTGCATTAACCGGGATCGGTCCGCCGCAGCGCGGGCAAATGACCTCAATTGGTTTACTGACCATGTCCACCCGGTCCTGGGACTGCCTTGCGAGCATATTTGCCTGGAAATCGGGGAAATGGCCCCAGGCCCTGGCGATCAGGCCCATTGCATAATCGACGGCCCGCTGTTCGTCGTCGATGCGGAAGATCTTCTTTTCTCCGATTGCCTGCGCCCACTGCTGGTCCACGATGTCCCCTGGTTTTCCCGTCGGGCGCCGCAGGAACCAGGTATTCCAGGTATCTGTGACCTGCTGCCAGGCCTCCAGCGAATCGACGTCTGTGCGGGCGTTATCGCCAAGCACATTTCTAATGATGCTTTTCGGGACCCGCGGGTGCATTGTCACGTCTCCGAAAACGATCAGGAAAGGCGGTTCCTCAATATTGGGGACTTTCACATGGGTATTGACCCAATGTGCAAACAATCCGTAGCTCTCAGGCGCGTCCCCGCCAGCGCCCTCGCCGTAAAGGGAGTTGAGCAGCTGCTCCAGGTCAAAACCGCTCGCAAACGTTGTCGTCTGGAGCGGCCAACTGTCCACGTGTGCGTCGCCGATTGCGACGAATGAAATTTCGAGGTCCTCCCGGTACTGGGAAAGCGTATTGAATAAGAGTGGGAGGCGGTCAAATATTTCGAACGGCCAAGTCGCCATCGAACCGGTGACGTCAACCGCGATAATGACCGGGTTCCTGGATTTCGATTCGATATGTTTCTTCGGATCGATAATTTTTTCGTTCGGCCGGCCTTTCTTATCATAGGTTCGAGGGCCGGTAGCTGCGGCCCTTGCTGCTGCAGCTTGCCGAACCGCAGCCCCTGATTTGCCGTAGGCGTATTCTCCTGTTCCATACCACGAACTTGGATCTTCATCCCATGAATACATAATGAATCCTCCTGTTTTTTTCGCAGGTTCGATGCCGGAAAGTTTGCTTGCAGAAATAAACGAACCGGCGGGGCGACGATCGTGCAACAGACCTGCGGACCTGATCAACCTGCTAATTGACCACCACCGTCTCCATCACCAGGGTTTGCAGTCCGAAGTCCCGCCGGAAACGTTCATCGAGCTTTCTTTCAAGGATGAACCCGGTCACCTCTCCTGGTAAGTGCGCCTGCCAGCCTTCGCCGCGTGCAAGCCCACGACGGACCATCGTCGCACTGACCGGAGTTTTTAACTCTTCCGGGATGACGGCAGCCGGGTGCGCTATGGAGAATTGACGTTGCAGCAGGTGGGTAACGTACGGATTGGCCGTGTAAAACACGTCTGCTCGACTGAAGGAGTCCGCCATTTCACGGCACCAGGCCTGATCGTCGTCCGTGTCCAACACCGGTACGAAGACATAGTTGTCGTATCCCTTGAGCACAAGTGAAAGCATCGCTTCCACTTCCTCCTGGTGGAAGGGATTCCTGTAGTCGTATATATTCGCGCTGCCGATCCCGATCAGCACCCGATCATACATCCGGCAAAGGGATTCCAGGGCGGCTTTATGTCCCAGATGGACGGGCTGCCAGCGGCCGAGTATCGCTGCGATGATTCCGTTCCTGATGCAAGCCA
>JBFGQG010000112.1:0-9234 GCA_041564295.1 Anaerolineales bacterium
ACCCATAATATTATAGCCTGCATCGACGTAATGGATTTCGCCTGTTACGCGCGCAGCCATATCGGAGCATAGATATACAGCCGCATTGCCGACGTCGTCAGCAGTTACGTTTTCATGCAAAGGCGCAATATCGGTGAAACTCTTGTACATCTTTTTGAAACCGGATACGCCTGCTGCCGCCAGCGTCCGGATCGGGCCGGCGGAAATGGCATTTACACGGATGCCTTTCGGACCGAGATCGTAAGCCAAGTAGCGGGTCGATGCTTCGAGCGCGGCCTTCGCTACGCCCATCACGTTGTAACTCGGTGAAACTTTTACAGCGCCGTAATAGGTCATCGTCAGGAAAGCGCCGCCTGGATTCGTAATTTCGCTGAAGTGGTTCGCCAGTGTAACGAAAGAGTATACGCTGATGTCCATCGTCATCAAGAAGGCCGACCTGCCGATCGTGGTGAATGGATTGAGCAGTTCTTCGCGCCCGGCGTAAGCGATCGAATGTACCAGGATGTCGATCGTGCCAAATTCTTTTTTAACCTTTTCCGTGATTGCTGCGACTTCCTCATCGCTCGTCACATCGCAGGGCTCTACAAAGGTCACACCGATTTCTTCTGCAAGCGGCCTGACGCGTTTTTCCATGATTTCGCCGGCATAACTCATCCCAATTTGTGCACCGTGTTCGTGGAAGGCTTTCGTTATTCCCCAGGCGATCGAACGGTTGTTGGCGACGCCGAAAACCAGTGCGGTTTTTCCTTCAAGCAGTTTCATTTTCTCCTCCGGATCTGCAGTTCGTTAATTGGCCGGCATGTCCACCCGGCGAAAGTTGAGCTGGAAGCGCCACGGGATCGATTTCCATGGCTCAGACACCTTGTTTAAACCCACGCGGGGACCATTGGTCACGCTGAATTCCTTTCTTTTAAGTCCTTCAGCCAGGAACACCTGTGCGGCTGGGCTGCAAATGTCCATCCCGTTCTGCCGTCCGTCGATTGCGAGTGCCTGACAAAGCTTGGCGGGACCGTCCGCCCAGGTATTCTCCGGCCTGTTGCTCCGGCGAGTTCGAATCGTTTCAAGTCCCAGTGTCGGACGGATCGCACGCACAAGCACTGCTGCCGGCATTCCTTTTTCCTCGGTGACTACGTTGAAGAGCCAGTGCATGCCGTAAGTGAAATAGACATAAGCATGCCCCGGCGGTCCGTACATTATGTCTGTGCGTGGTGTGCGTCCGGCGCGGGCGTGGCAGGCGTCATCTTCTTCGCCGATATAGGCTTCCGTTTCGACGATGATCCCTCCGGCAGGCTGGCCGTTTTCCATCCTGACGAGCATTTTTCCGAGCATCTCAAGCGCGACTGTGAGTGTGGGCCTGTCGAAAAAAGACCTGTCGAGTTGTGTGTAGGAAGGTTCGCTCATCCAGTCGCCTCAACCGAACAGGCTGCGTAAGTCTGAAATCGATCGTATGACCGGGCAGTCAGCTTCAGGGAATATATCTTCTGGATCGATCAGGATCGGTTCGAGTCCTGCGCTGCGTGCGCCGATAACGTCAGCGTAATAATTGTCACCCACATAAAGCGTTTCCGCCGCGGACACGCCGGCTAAATCCAGTGCGTGTTTGAAAATCAGCGGATCGGGTTTCCATGAGTTGACTTCACCGGCTGCGAGGGCGAAATCGAAATGGTCTGAAAGCCCCAGGGAATCCAGGAGCTCATCGTACGGCTCATCACGGTTGGAGACGACGCCCAGCACCAGCCCGGCCCTGCGCAGTTCCCGCAGGACGCCGGGCGTGTCCGGCTCAACCATATTCACAGGTTCGTAATGTTCGTGCATGTGGTGGCGGAGGTGCGGCGCCAGAAGTTCGGATTGCTCCGGCGGGCAGTTAAATGCCAGTAAGGATTTCCGAGAATAGTTTAACCAGAAGTCGTCGGTGTCGAATCCGTGTGTCTCGGTGTCTTCAACTACTTCGCCTTTGCCGTTCCAGTACCGGTGCGCCCAACGGGTGGCTGCCCGGCGGTTTTCTTTCGAATCGACTGCCCCAAGGGAAACGGCATGATCGAAAAAGAAATGATGCGCCAGTGGGTGGTTGAATCGGAGCGTACCGTCGAAGTCAAAAAGGACTGCACGGAGGTTAGATAAGCTGAGGTTGCGTGAAAACATGGGGACTATTGAACCATACAACAGGGGATCATGCAAATTAACCACCGATGTAGGACATCTCAATTTTTGGCCGTTTGCCCGTCTCCAGCGTACGGATTTCGGAATACCGGTCCGCCCTGCGCAGCCAGACACGCTCGATGGCTGCAGCGACGGCATCATCATCAGCGCCGGAGCGAAGCAGTTCCTTGAAGTCAAAACCCTGGACGGCGAAGAGGCATGTGAACAGCTTGCCCTCTGCAGAGAGCCGCGCCCGCGTACACGTCCTGCAGAACGCCTGCGTGACTGATGCAATGAGCCCAATCTCGCCGGAACCGTCTACATATCGCCAGCGATTTGCGACCTCGCCGAAGTAATTCGGGTCGGCAGGTTCAATCGGCAGCTCTGCATGGATCCTTTCCGCTATTTCTTTTGCAGATACAACATCGTCCATGCGCCAACCGTTTGTCGCGCCGACGTCCATGTACTCAATGAACCGCAAGATATGGCCTTTTTCTCGGAAATACCTTGCCATGGGTAAAATGTCATGGTCGTTGACCCCTCGCTTGACCACAGCATTAACCTTGACCGGATGGAAACCACCTTCTGCAGCGGCTTCAATCCAGTCAAGCACCTTTCCCACAGGAAAGTCGACGTCGTTCATGGCCTTGAAGGTCGCGTCGTCCAGAGAATCGAGGGACACGGTCATGCGTGCGAGCCCGGCATCTTTCAAGGTCCTGATCCGGTTGAGAGGGAACGAACCGTTGGTCGTCATGGCGACTTCAGCATCAGGCAGCGCTGCCAGCATTTCGGTCAGCTTTTCAATGTCTCTACGCACGAGCGGCTCACCACCGGTGAGGCGAAATTTCCGTACGCCATAACGGTGGAAAAGCCCTGCCAGGCGGGCGATCTCCTCGAATGTCAGCACGGCCGTTTTTGGCAGGAACTGGTAATCCGGACCGAAAACTTCCTTGGGCATGCAGTAAGTGCAGCGGAAATTGCACCTGTCAGTTACAGAGATCCGCAGGTCTTTTAGAGGGCGTTGAAGCGTGTCGAGCAATTGGGAATCCATTCCCATGATTGTAACAAAGAAGTTTAACGGCAGGATTAAAGGGATCGAATATTCGGACAAACGGTATAATGCAGTGCCATGAAAAAAATTCTTGCCAAGTTCCTGGCAGGCGCGGGCCTGTTGTTGTTCGTCCTCATCCTATTTGCGGTCCAGCCGGCCGGTTATGCTGCACCGAACCTCCAGATGACCGACTTCCCGACGCCGACGCCCGGCCAGGATGGGCGAATCCTCTACACGGTGCAGGCTTTTGACACATTGTGGCGGATTGCGGCTGTCAGCGGGTTGACGCTCGACGAACTGCGCCAGCTGAACAACCTGGATGTAGACGCGATTATCAACCCCGGCGACGTGCTTTTACTCGGCTTCGGCGGTATCGCAGTCACACCCGGCTCCCCGACCCCCGAAGGCGTCATCCCAACTCCGCCGTCCGGTTCCCTCCCCCCGACGCCCACAAGCGGCCCCGGTACCGGAACCGTTTGCATCCTGCTGTATAACGACGATAACGGCGATTCCCTGAGGCAGGAAGAAGAACCGGCGATTGAAGGCGGCGCAATCAGCCTCACCAACCGGGCGGGTACCGTCTCGCTTCAGGAAAACACCATACCCGGGCCGGCAGACCCTGCAGAAGATCCCCCCCGAATCTGTTTCGAAGACCTGATTGAGTCCGAATATTCCGTCACGGTCGCGATTCCGGATGGTTACAACGCCACAACGGACCTGTCCACTTCGTTCCGGCTCCTCCCGGGCGATTCGATCTTTATCGATTTTGCTGCCCAGTTGGGCTCAGAAGCGATCGCGGAGGCAGCCAGCGAAATCCCGGAAGAGGGAGGGCGTTCACCAGTATTTGGCCTGATCGGTGTTGCGTTCCTGCTGATGGGTGCCGGTCTGGCAGTTTACGCGTTTATGTCTGGGAGGAAATAATTCGATGATTATCGAATTATTTCGGCAGCAGTGAGGCTATTTGGAGTCTCGCTGTTTATGTATATATCCGCTCCAACCCCTCTTTTAACACGGATCCTGACCAGTTCGCAGCGCGCTTGCGCGCATGGTCGACAAGTTGCTTACGGATATCGTCCCTGACGATGACGGAAATCAACGCTGCGCCCAGGCCGCGCGGGTCGTCTGCGGACGCAAAGTAAGCCGCCGGTCCGGCGACGTGGCCGGCTAAGGCCGTCTCAATCCCGACGACCGGCTTTGCACAGGCGATCCCGTACCGCAGGGGGCTGCTCCAGGGGTCAATCGGCGCCGGGTGAAAGATGGCGGATGCGGCCTGGTATAAGAGGTGCAGTTGTGTGGGCGGAACGGGCGGATAAAATTGCACTGTTTCGCCCAGGTGCAGCCGGGCCATTATTTTTTCTGCCTCTCGTCGGGTATCTTCGGGCAGTCCAAGAAAGACCAGTGGGTACACTTCGCCGATCGGACCTGCGGCCCAGGTCCAGGCTTCCAGTGCCCTGCGAACAGGGACAGGCTCCGGTCGGATATGCACGAGGAAGAAAGACGCCGGCAATTCGGGAAAACCTGGAATTTCCGGTGGAAGATAAAAATCCTTTGGCGAAAAATCAGGATGAACGGCGGGAGGGAGGGCATCCACGCTGCTCGATCCTGCCGGCGAGGGCACATCATCCGGCCAGAGCAAACGCGCTCTTGCCGTTCCGCCGCGGCCGAGCGCCTGGCGTAACCGCGTCCTGAAAGCACGGACTGACGGAGCGGCCTCTCGGGCCGGGCTGACGATATGACTCTGCGAGCCCGTCCAGGCCACGGAGGTTGTGGGCGAATGAAGCGTCGCGTTGCGAGCTGATGCGAGCCGCGGTAGGAGCCTCTGCTCCCAGCGCAACCTCCCAGCGGGAGTGGCAGGTGTGGGGTGCACATGCACGTTGGCGTCCACCTGCAGCCAACCGGGCGGCTCAGAGGGAAGGGCGATTTCAGGTTCGACCGCATCCGGAAAATGCGCCAGCAGGTCGAGAACATGCAGCGCCGGAGGCCCCAGAGGCGCATGGACCAGCTCCCAGCCGTCGAATAGAACTCTCTGGTTCGACATGTTTGCGAAGCCTTCAGATGATCTTCATCACGATCATGCCGAGCACGTCCGCGGCCTTGTTCGCGCGGTCGGCCATATTCGAGACATGCCGGTAGACTTCGCGCCGCCGCAGCATTTCCATCATTTCGTTGAAATCCCTGGCCTTTTCGAACAAGTCGCTGATGGCCTCCCGGTACGTCGCTTCAACATCGTTTTCGAGTTTTTTCGCCCGGCGCCCATGTTCGATGGCAACCCGCGGGTTGCCGTTGAGCCGTTGGACGCCCAGGCTGAGCTCTACTGCTGCATCACGTATCGTTTTAATCATCTCGAGCAGGTATTCGTCTGTGTCGATCTCGAACATCTGCATTTCCTCGACCGTGGTGTAGGCATAATCGAGCATATCGTCAATGTGCAGTGATAGGTTGAAGATGTCCTCCCGATCGAGGGGGGTCACGAATGAATTGTGAAGCTCGTCAATCAGCACACGGCGAATCTCGTCCGCCTCCATTTCTTTCTTTCGGATCTTGTCGAGGAGCGCCTCCTCCTGTGATTTATCCCGTTTAAACCATTTGACCAGCAGGTCCAGACCTTCGACCGTTTTATCGGCCTGTTCGATCAGCAAAACAACGAACCGGTCTTCTTTTTGTCCTCTCTTGAAAATTCCGGAAATGCCCATTGTTTTAATCTCCGTTCGATATTTCAGTGAATACCGGTCAGTTGCCTCAGTTGATGGCTGCAAATGCGTAATAGAGCAAGCCACCGAGAATTGCCGAGGCAGGCACTGTCAGCACCCAGGCCAGAAAAACATCTCCAAGGACCGACCACCGCACCTGCGATTTACGGTGGCTCGCGCCCACGCCCAGAATCGACGAACTGACGACCTGCGTCGTGCTCACCGGGCCGCCTAGCAGCGACGCACCGAGAATGACCAGGCCGGAGGTGAGCTGGGAGGCAAAGCTGTGCACTGGCCTGATCCGGTAGAATTTTCCGCCGAGGGTGTGGATGATGCGCCAGCCGCCGGCCGCAGTACCGATGGCGATCGCCGCTGCGCTGATGATCGTCACCCAGATAGGGACGACGAATTCTTTCTGATATCCGAGCACGACCAGCCCCAAAGTGATGACGCCCATCGTTTTCTGTGCATCGTTCGTGCCGTGACTGAGCGCCAATGTAACGGCGGTCAGCACCTGCACACGCTTGAAGAACAGGTTCGCTTTCGGCGTCGCTCCGCTGGCAAGCCAGAGTGTGAGTCTCAGTATCAACGCACCGGCAAGAAAGCCGATGATCGGAGAGGTGAACAGGGCAGCGGCGATCAGCCAGATGCCGTTGACCTTGATGACCTCAATCCCGCTGGAAATGATCACAGCCCCCAGGATGCCACCGATCAAGGCATGCGACGAGCTGGAAGGGATCCCGAACCACCACGTCAGCAAATTCCAGATGCTGGCACTCGCCATAGCCGCGAACAGGACGGCGATAGTGATCGCATCCGGAGGGGCCACCTCTGTACCGATCGTCTTTGCAACGGCGACCCCGAATATGAAAGGGCCTGCGAAATTTCCGGCTGCAGCGATCAGAAGAGCGGCGCGCGGGGTCATCGCCCTGGATGAAATAATCGTGGCAACGACGTTGGCACTGTCGTGAAAGCCGTTTAGAAAGTCGAAAAAAAGTGCGAGTGCGAGGAGAATGATCAGAGAAACTTGTGGGTTCATCGATAATTTCCGTTGCCTTACAGTGCATGGCTGAGCGCTGCAAGGTAGGTGGCTTATTATGATACCAAAGGTGAACCTGGAATGCACCCGGTAAATCCCTGGTAAAAGGCAGTTATACTTCACGAATGGATCTGGAACAATTTCGCTTGCTTCTTGAGCCGGCGGGACAGGAAGCCCTGGCTGCAGCCAGCATCCTCGCACCGCAGGAGAAGGATTTCCTCGCAGATCTGCAAGGCCTGGAGAAGCTGTTCCCGAGGGAAACTGCACGGGCAGCGTTGGCCATCGCGATCCTCCGCAGGGAAGCCGAAGCGAAATTTCCGCCAGAAATTGCCAGACGCCTTTACATGACGCGGTCAGCCATGGAACAGGCCACATCCTGGCAGGTCGCGGCCTACCGGTCGAGTCGTTTTTCCGGGTTTCAATCCGTCCTGGACCTCGGCTGTTCTATCGGGGGCGATTCGATCCATCTAGCCCGGCAGGGCCATGTGACCGGCGTGGACCTGGATGAACTGCGTCTTGCGATGGCAATCGCTAACTTCCGGGCCCTGGATTTGCGCGCGAGCTTCTTGCGCGCGGATCTCACTGAGCCACTCCCTTTCTCCCCCCACCCTGGCCAGGCGATTTTTTTTGACCCTGCCCGGCGTACAGGCCATCGAAGAGCTTTTTCCATCGGCGATTACCAGCCTCCATTGGAGATCGTTAGCGGTTGGCTCACCAGCTGGCCGTCCATGGGCGTGAAGATTTCTCCCGGTGTGGACCTGGAAGAGTTGTCCGGGATGGATTGCGAATTGGAGTTCATTTCTGAGAACGGCGATCTGAAAGAAGCAGTGCTCTGGTTTGGTGATTTGCAGACGATTGAGCGGCGAGCTACCGTTCTGCCCGGGCCGCATACCCTGGTCGAGGACGCAAGCCTGGAACAGAAAGGCCCGGCGCCGCCCGAAGCGTACCTGGTTGAACCGGACCCTGCCGTGATCCGCGCCGGGCTGGTGACGACGCTTGGCGCAAGGTTGGGCGCCCGGCAGCTCGATCTGACGATCGCTTACCTGACTTGTTCTCACTCGATCGAAACGCCGTTTGCACGCTTCTGGCCTGTCGAGGATTGGCTGCCGTTTAACCTGAAAAAATTGCGCGCCTACTGCCGGTCGAGAAATATCGGTCGAGTCACAGTGAAGAAACGGGGCTCGCCGATCACCCCCGAACAGCTGATAACAGCGCTAAGGTTGAAAGGCGATGAAGAAAGAGTCCTCGTCCTGACACGGTTTGATGACCGGCCGATCGTAATCGTATGCGGGTTGCCTTTGAGGGTTTAAAAACAAAAGCAAGACATGGATGCGTCTTGCTTCTGGATATTTATATTCGCTTAGTTTGTAAAAACAGGCAAATGCCCGAGCGCGATGATGTGTTTCCAGGTTTCGGGATCACCTTCTGTGAAGACCGCGGTTTCCATTGTGACTTCCCCACCAGCTTTTTCAATCACGGTGCGCATGGCCTTTTGGGTGGATCCTGTGCTGATCACGTCGTCGACGAGGCAGACGCGCCGGCCTTTGATGAGGGCCCTGTCTTTTTCATCCAGATACAGTTTCTGAGCGCGTCCGGTCGTGATCGAAACCGTCTCGGCTGAGATCGAATCGCCCATGTAGAGTTTTTGAGATTTCCGCAGCACGACCCAGGGCTTGCCTGTTTTGACTGCGAGGGCATAGATCAGCGGGATGCTCTTAGCTTCGGCGGTTACAAGCACGTCGTAAGTTGACGGGTCAAGTTTAGCTGCAAGTGAATCTGCGCAGGCTTCGACAAATTCCGTATCCCCCAGAATATTCAGCACCGCGATGCGAACTCCGGGCGCCACCTCGAACAGCCGTAGATCGCGACTGATTCCAGCAACGCTCACAGAATAAGTATTACGGGTTTCAGACATCCATTTCCTCCACAATGTGGGTTAATTTTGACAGTGTCTCCCAAATTATACTGCTATAATCCTGTCGTGTACGCCGGCCCTCAGACCAGGGCTTTCATTCGACCTGAATATTTTTAAAGGTGAGGACCAGTTTGTTGGATGGGAGAGTGATAGGGGAGGAAGAGCTGAACAATAATTTCTCAAACAGGCATTTAATTTCGAATATACTCAGCGATAACCTGAGAATCTAAGGATTTTACCCGGTTTGATCCGTGAATCCAGAATGATGGAAATCACCAAGGACAGGAGTTCCTGTGTTACAAGAAAACTATTGGCTTGAACCTGCCAGGGAAGCTGCAAATGTACCTGTGACGGGCCTGCCGGAGGAAACTGACGTTGCCGTGATTGGCGCTGGTTACAC
>JBFGQG010000113.1:0-9185 GCA_041564295.1 Anaerolineales bacterium
CGCGAGCACGGCGGGCAATCCGCCCTCCGAACTGGATATCGCTTTTCCCGGGTTCTCCACCGGCGGTACAGATCAGGATCCGCTGAATATCCGGCCTTTTCTGCGGCACAAGCAGGACCGGCAGACCGAGGTCGCGGCACAGGTGAAAGGCGGTCCCCCCCAGTACGCCGGTAGAATGGGGCAATACCACCACTTCGTAATCTCCCTGGAGCGCTTCTGAGATGATCGCCCCAGTCTCATCTCCCTGCCCGATACGCGTGTCCACCTGTAGAAATTCCGAAAACCATTTTCGCTTGATTTCCTGTAGATTGAGCAGATCGCGTTCGATCGTTTCGTCGGATACTGCCGCACGGAATAACGCGGCCGATCCGGCGCACGATTTCACGAACAGGCTGCTGTAATCCAGCAAGGCTTCAGAAACCGGAAGCTCTGCCGCATGGATCAGGACCTTCAGACCAGAGGGCTGCAGCACATGAAAATTTGAAAGCCCCAACCACATTTCCTGACCGGGCTCCAAACTTTTCCCGGTCGATTCGGACAGCAGATCGCAGCGCACCATCGTCCTGGATGAGCCGAAACGCAGGAACGGCTTTAACGGCCGCGAGCCGCGCAATCCGTCAACGGAGAGCAATACCCGTTGCGTAGAGCCTGCAAACGTGCGTTCGACGACCTCAGCCTTCCCAAGCTGGATGACTTTTGCATCTTTTTTGAAGGGCTGATCCTGCAGCAGCACCGTCTCGGGCCTGAACAGTATGCGAACCGGAGCTCCAGCCTCAAATACCGGTGTGTTTTCCGGAAAAGGCAGCCGGACCTGGCCCAACCGGATTGCGCCGCCCTCCTCACGGCCGACGAGCACATTTCCACCTCCGATGAACGTCGCGGCAAATTCCGTCCTGGGCCGGTGGTACAGCTGGTCGGGCGTCCCGACTTCCACCAGCTGTGCCCTATCCATGACCCCGATGCGGTCTGCGAGTTCGAAGGCTTCTTCCTGATCGTGAGTCACAAGGACCATTGTCACTTTCAGGGCACGCTGGATTTCGCGCAGGTTCTGACGGAGCTGTCCCCGGATCTTGACGTCGAGTGCGCTGAACGGCTCGTCAAGGAGCAGCACGGCCGGGTCGTAGGCCAGCGCGCGTGCCAGCGCCACGCGCTGGAGCTGCCCACCGGAGAGCTGGTTCGGGAAACGGTCGCCGTAGCCCGTCAGCCCCACCATCTCCAGCAGTTCCGCACTGCGCTGCTGCTGTTCGCGAGAGGTCACCTTCCGGATCTTCAACCCAAAACGGACGTTTTCTGCGACGGTCATATGGCGGAAGACCGAGTAGTTCTGGAACACAAAGCCGGTGTTGCGTGCCTGCGGCGGTAAGTGGGTGACATCGCGTCCGTTCAAAGTCACGCGTCCATCATCCGGCACGATCAGGCCGGCAATCATTCGCAGAACCGTTGTTTTGCCGCTTCCGCTGCCGCCGAGGAGCACGAAAAGTTCACTGTCTGCGACTTCCAGCGAGACGTTGCTGACAACGAGGTTTTCCCCGTAACGTTTCGTCAGATTTTCGATCCGAATCGACATCAGTCCCGCCTAACCTGGTTGCCCGGAGTCAGCCTGAGCAGGAAAAAGAAAAGGATAAATGAGAGCAGCGCCAGCACTGCCGCTACAGCATTTGCCGTCTCGATGTTGCCTGCCTCGAATTGAGCAAAGATGTAGAGCGGCGCAGTCTGAGTTCGCAAGCGCAAATTGCCGCTTACGATCACCGTTGCGCCGAATTCACCGAGGGAGTGTGCGAAAGTCAGCAATGCCCCGGAGTACAGACCGCCGCGCAGCGCTGGAAGCAGGACGTAACGGAACGTCAACCAGCGACTTGCGCCCATCGTGTAAGCTGCTTCCTCATACGTTTGTTCAAGTTCGTCCAGCACCGGCTTGACCGAACTCAGCATGTACGGAAAAGTTACAAATAGATGCGCCAGCAAGACGCCTGCAGGTGCAAACATCGGTTGGATTCCGAGCGGGTCGAGGTATTTTCCGAGCAGCCCGATCGGCCCCCAGAGCAGTAGCAGGGATGTCCCGACGACGACGGTTGGTATGGCGACGGGCAGGTTGACGATCACGTTCAGCGCGTCTCGCCCGCGAAACCGGTATTTCGACAGGACGTAGGCGGCATAGGTGCCCAGGAAACTGTTCAGAACGGCCGTTCCGCCTGCGATCAGCAGAGAAAAACGCAGCGCGAACTGCGCATCGGGCGTGTTCAACGCGTTCCAGAAACCCGTCCAGCCGCCCTGCCCGGCAAAGATAAATATCGCTGCAAGCGGCATCAAGATCAAAGGCAGCAGGATGACCAGCAAGAATCCGACCGGCAGGATGGTCGCTCGTTTGAGGGATTTCATATCATTTTCCTAGTTTCGGAAGCACTTTCTCATACCAGATTTGCTCCACGATTTCCGGCCCGGCAACCGACCAGCCCCCGAGGTCGGCGACGGTAAAGGGGTCTGCGATGGCGACGAAGTACGATACAGAGGCGTTGCGTTCCGCGTCCACACTGCGAAAACCGTACTGCGTAAAGATTTCCTGGGCGAGGTCACTCCATAAGAACCTGACGAAGGCTTCCACAAGCGCTTCATCGCCGTCCGGGATGTTTTTTGGGATGATTATCGCGGTATGTTCGCTCAAAATCGTGCTCGAAGGATAAACAATTTCGCTGTTGAGCCGGCCGAGGAGCTGGTCTCGCAGCGCTTCCTGCTCGTAAGTGACCAGGGCATTGCCAAATCCGTTTTCGAACTGGGTCCTTGCAGAACGCGCTGAAGACGCCTGCGAGACGACGTTCTGCCAGATTCCGAGCAGCTGCCGGTAGGCGAGGTCAGGGTCCCCAGTCTCGCGCAGATGCGAACCGTACTCCGCCAGGATTGCCCACTGCGCGCCACCAGAAGTGAGCGGGTCAGGATGGATAATTTCGACGCCCTGTTTGGTCAGGTCGGAAAACCCGCTGAGGTTGAGCGGGTTGCCAGGGCGAGTCAGGATGATGAATGGGGTTGTGTTGACGACGCCCATATGCGGCAGGTCGCGCCAATCAGGCGACGGGATGACGCCCGCGTTCAACAAACGTATGGCATCGCGCTCCAACGAGACGATGACAACTTCCGCCGGCGCGCCCAGAATCGCCTGGTTGGTGACTGTCCCAGAACTGGCGAACGCCGATATGAATTCGACATCTTCACCTGTTGCAGCTTCCCAACCGGTTTCAAAAGCGGGGAAGATCGCTTCGTTCATGACCTCGCCGAGGATGCTGAAGCCGTATACAACGACGGTGCGTACTGCTTCCCCGCGCACCCAGGGCAGCCAGGGCCAGGCTGCGTAGAGGCTCAATGCGGCGAAGAATATTCCGAATGACATCTTTCGGAAAAGAAGCTTGTTGTTGATAAACCTGTGCTTCACTTTTTCCCCCCTGGCAATCGATCAGTCCCCTGTTTCCATCCGTTCCGCAAAAAAACCGACCTCGTTGAAGAAATCGAGATAGTGTTCGAGCAGCTTCGGCCCGACGGGCGGACAGCTGATCCCGCTCCCTGCCAGCCCAGCGAGCGTGTTGGCTGCATTGAAGCGCGGCATAAAGATCTGTTCGACTTCGACTTCTTCGATAATCGGGAGGAACGTATTCCATTCATTCGGAGTTCCTGCCATTGAATGCCGGAACAGCGCATCGCGCCAATCATCAAAGGACACCTCATCCACTGGCAGCCCTAACTGCAAAGTTAACTCAACCATTTTATCGTAAGGAAAGGTTTTCGGGTTGCCGAGATGGTAAACGCGGCCGTCTGGGTCCTGGTTCAGCGAGAGATGCACGATCGCCTTGCTGACGAAATCTACCGGCACGACATCGACGGTTCCCTCGAGCCGAGGGATTTTCCCGAGCGTAAAACAGGCGCGCGCCAGTCCCCAGGTCATGTCAGAATAGTTCCAGGCGCCGGTTTCGCTGTGGCCGGAAATAACCCCGGGGCGGTAGATCGCGGCAGGGATACCGCGCCTGGCAGCTTCCTGCACCAGCATCTCGGCTGCCCATTTGCTCTGGGCATATCCGCCGATCGGCGCGCCAGTTTTCGTGAGGTCTTCGCGTTCGGTGTATGCATGGTCGGCTTCGTGTACGCCGGTGTGGAACACCGAAAGTGTTGATACGAAATGCACTGGCTTAATCCGCCCGGTCGCCGCCAACCGCAGGACTTCATGCGTCCCATGCACATTTGCAGGCCGGTGGCCTTCGAAATTCTGGACGAAGTTGACCAGCGCACCGTTGTGATAGATGCTGTCGACTTGATTCCCCAACTGTGCGAATTCCTCTGCTGATAGACCGAGTAAGGGCTTTTCAAGGTCTCCAAGTAGCGGCAGAATTCGGTCAGAAAATGAATCCTCCCAGAGCCCGTAGCGATCCAGGTTTGCACGGACGCGCTCAAATGCCTGCGCGATCGAAACGGACCGCACGTGAACGACGATGTCCGCTTCGGTGCGATCGAGCAGTTCCCGCAGTAAGAAAGCGCCGAGATAGCCGGTTGCCCCGGTCAAAAGGATTCGATCGAGTTTTTCCGGTTTCCATGCCGATGGGTCTCCTCGAATACTTTCTTCCAGTCTAGCCGCTGCGAGAAGTTCTTCGATCGACATCCGATCCAGGATTCCAAACCCACGTTCCAGGCGCGATTTCGCCTCTTCCAGTGCGGCGGCAAGGCCTTCCACAGTCGGTTCTTCGAACAGCCGGCGCAACAGCACCTGCCGGCCGAATTCATCCCGCACCCGGAAGACGAGGCGCGTTGCCTGGAGTGAGGTTCCACCCAGGTCGAAGAAATTATCTTTGACACCTACGCGGTCCAGCCCGAGCGTCTCCGCGCAGAGAGCCGCCAATTTCGCTTCGATTTCATTACGCGGTGCAACGTACTCTGTTCCCAGCTCAGGCCGCTCATCCTCTGGGGCAGGCAGCGCATTCCTATCCACCTTACCGTTTGGTGTCAGCGGCAGGGCTTCCAGCTTTATTAACACTGCCGGCACCATGTATTCCGGAAGTATTTTGAGGAGCGCCTGGCGCAGATCGGGTATGTCGATTGAATCCACGTCCGGCTCCAGCACAATATAGCCCACCAAAATGGCTTCCGGCATGCCGCGCCGGTGCACGCCTACCACAGCCTGCCGGACACCATCGAAACGGGTCATCAGCGTCTCGATTTCGCCTAATTCGATGCGGTAACCGCGCACTTTGACCTGCGAATCGCGCCGGCCGGCAAAATCGAGCGTACCTTCAGGCAGTAGACGGGCCAGGTCGCCCGTCCGGTAGACGCGGACGCTGTCGATAACCATGAACTTCTCGGCGGTCAGTTCCGGCCGGTCGTGGTAGCCCACTGCCAGGCCGCGGCCCGCAATACAGAGTTCTCCGAACACACCGATCGGCAACCTGCGAAGCTGGTCGTCCAGGATGTAGACTTGTGTATTTGCAATCGGAGCGCCAATGGGAATCGAACTGCCCGCCTGTTCAACTTTCATCGTCGTGGACCAGATGGTCGTTTCCGTAGGGCCGTACATGTTCCATAATTCTGAACAGCGCGGCAGGAGATCTGCCGCCAGTGCCCCAGGCATCGCTTCGCCCCCACAGAGAATCTTAAGATCAGGTTTCCCGTCCCAGCCGGATTCGAGCATCAACCGCCAGGTGGACGGTGTCGCTTGCATGATCGTGGCGCCGCAGGCGTCGACGGCTGCAGCAAGCGCCGCGCCGTCCCTAACGAGGTCTTCACCGGCGATGACGAGCTGGGCTCCACTTACCAGCGGCAGAAAAATTTCGAGGACGGAAATGTCGAAAGATAATGTTGTGACGGCCAGGAGGACGTCTTCCGGAATGATCCCGGGCCACTCCTGCATGGCGAACATGAAATTGACGACTGCGCTGTGCGGGATCTGAACGCCTTTCGGTTTGCCCGTCGAACCGGATGTGTAAATAATGTAGGCGAGGTCACCAGGCTGCAACTCCACCGGGGAAAACGCGGCACCATTTTCCGGGACGGCCCGCACATCGACCGTCCGGACCGTAGGTGGGAATTCGTCCATAAAAGCTTCGTCAGTGAGGACAAGGTCCAATCCGGCATCTTCAATCATGAAAGCGATGCGCGCTTGCGGGAATGCCGGATCGAGAGGCACGTACGCCCCACCCGCTTTCAAAATCGCCAACAGGGCAACGGGGAGTTCAAGAGAGCGACGCATATAGACGCCGGCCAGCTTTCCCCGGCCCATGCCAAGGGACTGCAGATGGGCAGCGAGGTGGTTTGCGCGTCGGTTCAATTCTGCATAAGTCAGCGAATCTTCACCAAAAATAACGGCGGGTTTGCCGCCAGCAGGGCCCTTCCGGGCATCGATCAGGTCAACCAGGGTTGCATGATCGGGAAAGGCGCGTTCGGCCTCCCGGTTCCAGCCGTCCAGCAAAACGATTTCATCAGGAGTCAGCAGCAGGTAATCCCTGACCGGGCGGCCAGGCTCAGTCACAATACCCTCTAACAGCTGTTCGAAGTGTGCCAGCATGCGGTCTATCGTTCCGGCATCGAAAAGAGCTGTATTGAACTGGATTGAGGCCATCAATTCGTCATCGACCTCGGCCATCATCAGTGTCAGGTCGAACTGCGCCGGATGACTTCCCAGGGGGTGAATCTCCAGGTCCAGACTGCCTGCGCTGATTCGGGCCCCGGGCAGACCAATCGCAAAGGCGCTCAACCCGGCCTGCCCCATGACCTGGGCTTTCTGGAAGATGAACATCGTCTCGAAGAGCGGGGGGCGGCTGTGGTCGCGCTGCAGGTCCAGTTTTTCGGCCAGCAGCGGCGGCGGGTAAGCCTGGTGCTCGAAGGCTTCGAGCACCGACTGCCGCGTCCCGGCGAGACATTCACGGAACGTTGGCCTGCTGGAGAAATCCGCTTTGAGGGCTACAGGGTTGATCAGGTAGCCGACGATGTTTTCCAATTCCGGACGGTCTCTACCGGCCATCACTGACCCTACAACGAATTCATCCTGCCCGCTGTAGCGGTGGAGCAGCACGTCGTAAGCAGCAAGGAGCACGTTAAAAAGCGTTGTGCCTTCCGCCTGGGCGAGTCCTTTCACTTTTCGCGACAAATCAGCTGGAAGGCGGCGGAAAGCCGTCTCGCCCTGGTAGGTCTGCATGGGTGGGCGAGGGCGGTCCGTGGGAAGGTTGAGCGCAGGAAATCCGTTTTCGAACCGGGATCGCCAGTACGCCAGGTGTTCGTCTGCTGCGCCGGATTTTAGACCTTCGTCCAGCCAGCGGACGGCATCTACAAATTGAATGGCCGGTTTCTGCAGATCTGGACCGCTGACACCCGATAAAGCAGCCTGGTAAGCCTCCAGCAGGTGTTCGACAATCAGAGATACCGACCAGAAATCAGCAACGATATGGTCTACGGAAAAGAGGACGATGTGGGAGCGTGCAGTATTATCTTCGAATGTTTTTAAAACACGGACCCGAAACGGCGGTCCGGCTTCGAGATTGAACTTACGCCAGGCTTCTTTCCGGAGGTAAAGCGCAATGCGGTCTTCTGTCCAGTGCCGGGCATCGATTTCAACCAGCGGGACCGCTGCACCAGGGTGCAGTTCCTGGACAGGGTCGCCCTCCTCGAGGGTGAAGGTGGTCGTCAGGGCAGGATGGGTTTCTACAAGGCTTTCTATCGCAGTACGGAACGCTTCGAATTCGAAGTCGCCGTTTATTTTGACTGCGCCGGCGATATTAAATGAAGCGTCTTCACCAGTCAACTCGTGCAGGAACCAGAGCGCCTGCTGGCCAATCGACAGCGGGTGACTCCCGCTGGTATCCCTCGCTTCGATTTTGCTAGTGGCAGCCTGCGTTTCGACACGTTCCCGGAGGAGTTTCGCAAGTTCCTGGAGCGTCGGCCCTGCCAGTAAACTGACAATCGGGATTTCAATTGAAAATTCCTTTTCCACCGCGTTGCGCACTTCAATTGCCATCAACGAATCGAGCCCGAGGAGGTTGAGCGGTTTTTCTGCCGGCAGATTTGCAGCTGGAATGCCCAGTACTCCACCGACCAGGTCCGCGAGGCGGGCCGCGGAATCGACACCCACGGGTTTTTCACGCCGGACGGCTGCATCACCGTTGCGCTGGACCTGGCTGCCCTGGAAACTATCGACTTTTTCAAGGATGCCGGCCGGTTGTGGCTGAATGCGCCCGGAAGAAAGGGCCCCGGCGGCCAGCTGCAGCCAACCCTCACCTGCCTTTGCAAGGACGCTGAACAGCGCGGTCTCTGCGTTGACCTCAGTCAGAACGGTCTGCACTAATGCAGCCCCGGTTACCTGCGCGGGCAGGTCGAAACGAATCTCCTTCAATCTGCAATCGATGCTGCCGAAGACCTCCCGACCGGCTGCCAGCGCCAGTTCGATCACGACATGCTGGTCGATTCGCTCAAGGTGTGTTTCAAACACAGGCACAGAGACGGATAACCGTTTTCCGGCAGAAACCGGGGCGCCGGGCGACGCACCTGCTCGTCGTTCGGCCTCGATCCAGAACCGTTCCCGCTGGAAAGGATAGGTCGGCAGCTGGACTTTATTCGCCCGGACACCGGAATTGAACGCTTCCCAATCGACGTCGATCCCGAATTCGTACATTCGCCCAAGGCTGGTCAGCGCTGTTTCCCAATCGTGGGCAGAATCATTTACCGTTGGAAGCAGTTCTGCCTGGACCTGTCGGTCGGACAGTATGCGCCTGGTTAATCCTAGAAGCGTCGGCTGCGGGCCGACTTCGACGAAAAGGTCGACGCCGGAATCGAGCAGCGTACTGACGCCGTCTGCAAAGCGCACTGTGTTCCGAACGTGGCCCACCCAATAATTCGGCTCAAAATCTCGGTCCGTCGATCGCAGTTCGCCGTCTGCGTTGGCTGCGATGGGGATCCTGGGTAGTTTAAATTGGACTTCTTTTAGCGATTCCCGAAATTCAGCCAGCACGGGGTCCATCAAACAGGAGTGGAACCCGTGTGAAACGTTCAGGAAGCTGTTCGTCCAGCCACGCCGGTCACATTCTTCCGAAAATTCGCGAAGTGCAGCCATCGCACCAGAAACGGCCAGGCTTCTCGGCCCATTCACCGCTGCGATCGAGAGTCGATCTGCAAATGGACCCAGGGCTCCATTAACGTCTGGTTCCGAAGCGACCACGGCGAGC
>JBFGQG010000114.1:0-9142 GCA_041564295.1 Anaerolineales bacterium
GCTTTATCTAACTCCCCTCGCTGCCAGAAAATAAAACTACGAACACCCAGGCTGTTCAGCACTTTATCCTGATCGCCTGACGACTCGAAAACCTGGTCCGCAATTTCCAGCAGTTCCTCCGCCTCAGAAAGCCGGTCCTGGTCAACGAGGAACTTGGCGCGGTTGAGCAGCAGTTCAGGCGCCCGCGACCTGTAGTCAGGCGGTCCGCTCAGGATATCCAGCCATGTTTCAACACGCACGTTTGCACCGAAAACATAATGGTGCTTGGCCACATAGTCCATCAGCCGTGCTGCGGATAAGCGGTCATCGATTTGTAAAAAATGATAGATCGCCTTATCCCAATCGTTAACCTCATCAAAATATTCAGCAGCCCGGCTGTGGAGTTCACGCTGGCGCGAGATGTTCGACGCCTCAAGCCTGTGCCGCAAGAACTCGAGGAATAGCTGGTGGAAACGGTATGCCGGCCCTTCCTGTGTCTCGACGCGGGACACGAAAAGATTGCGCCATTCCAATTCCTGGATCAACTTTTCTGCCGGCCCTTCCTTGAACAGGGCGCGCGCAATGTCGAAGTTGAACTCGTCGACAATGGCCATCGCCAACATAAACTGCTGAAGCTGCTCGGACTCTCTTTCGATCACGTCCTGAGCCAGGAAGGAATAGACGTAATCCGTCGTGCCCTGGAATTCGAGGGAACGCCCCCACTTCAAGCTGTTGGCAGCTAACATCACCGCTACGATCCAACCGTCGGACCGCTTCGCCAGCTCTTCGGCCTCCTCGTCGGTGAGCTTAATCCTGTACGAGCGCGTGATCAACTGCTGCAGCTCGGTGGTCCTGAACCGCAGCATGTCGACGTTCATCAGGTTTATTTCATTGCGTGCGTACAGTTTGCCCGTGGGAATGCCGAATTCCGTCCGTGAAGCAACAACCAGTCGAATACCGTCCGGCAGGTAATCCAGGAGGAGTTCAAAAAAACCGGTGACTTCGTCGGATTCCGCGACGAGGTGATAATCATCCACGAACAGCAGACAATAATCGTCGATATGGTTTAGGGCTTCATTGATGAAGTCATTCGCCAAACTGACGTGATCAATCCCGCCCGGATTGGTCTTCAGATAAGACTCGATTTCAGACCCGAAATTTGGGAAGGACTGCCGGATAGATAAAAGCAGGTCCCAGGCAAATTTACGCAGGTCTTCATCCCCCTGGGTCACCAGGCACCAGCAGATTCGCACCTCGACATCACTGGCAAAATCCACCAGGAGCGATGTTTTACCATACCCGGCCGGTGCGGAGATGAAGGTTAATTTTCTGTGGATGTTCTCATGCATCCAGTCGATCAAGCGCGCGCGATGTAAAAACCCCTTTTGCTTGGTCGGTACCCGGAATTTTGAGAGGTTGACGTTATCAAACATAACCAACTGCTATTCTAAACGAAATCTGCGATATAAGCCTTTTCTAAACCACCCATATTCCACATTATAATTTTGGTTTAGCTGAAATGAAACCACCTGATCCACGAACCGTCCTCCTGCCGGTCAGTATTGCAACCGGACTCTCTCTGCTCGGTGACACGACGCTCTATACCGTTCTACCGACGCATACCACCGAGGCAGGGGTGACCCTCGCGATGGTCGGCCTGCTGTTGTCTGCAAACCGGTGGATCCGGCTGCCCCTCAACGGACCGGCAGGGTTACTACTTGAAAAATTACCCCGCAAGCCAATATTTGTGCTGGCGATGTTCCTCGGGACCATATCAACCGGTCTCTATGCACTGGACCATGGATTCGCAATCCTCCTTGCTGCTCGCCTCCTCTGGGGGCTTTCCTGGGTCGGGATCTGGGTCGGAGGGAACACAATTGTCCTGGACGTTACCCGGGGTAACGACCGCGGGAAATGGCTGGGGATTTACCAGATCGCTTTTTATGCCGGCGCAGGCGGCGGGTCCATCATCGGCGGATTCCTCACGGATCTCCTCGGTTATCACGGCGCTATGGGTGTGAATGCCGGCCTGACGTTGGTCGGCGCTTTCGCCGCAATGGTGTTTCTGCCTGAAACGCGCCCGGCTGGTGTTACGGTTTCTCCGCAGCCGAAAGTGGCGCTTTCAAACGCTCCAAATCAATCTGCTTATCAGCCTGCTGAATTTGCTTCTGCAATCGGCCTCCTGGCCGTCAACAGGCTCCTCATGGAAGGGTTCTTGCTTGCCACTTTCGCACTTTTCCTCCAACAGCTTTTCGGCAATACGATGTCCATCGGTGAGACCCCGGTTGGCACATCCACGGTTACCGGGATCGGCCTCGGCCTGACGACCCTGGTCGGAGCGGCTGCGGCCCCGATTACCGGTGCCTTTTCAGACAGGGCAGCCAGCCGCTGGTCGGTGGCAGGTTGGAGTCTGCTACCTGGAGCTGCCGGATTTTTGCTTATGGTGAGCGGCAGTCCGCTTGCAATCATTGCCGGGCTGACCGGCGCTTCGATCGCTTCCGGCAGCAGCGCCAACCTGTCGACGGCCCTCATTGGGGACCTGGGCGTCCGCGGCCAATATGGACGTCGTCTGGGCGGTCTCTTTACTATCGGCGATCTAGCCAGCGCTATCGGCCCGCCAACAGCGATCTGGCTTCAGCCCCGGATTGGCCTGGAAGGCGTGTATATGCTTGCAGCAGTGCTTTTTGGCGGTATGGCGGGCTTATCCCTTTTCTGGGGCATTTACCATCGCAGGAGGTCCAAGACTGCGCGACCGGAATAGATTCAGCACTGCCGTTCGAACCGGCTCCCTGGTCAGCCGGTTTGAAATCCAGACGACGTCCTCCATCGCTTTTTCGCGATAGGAAATTCGTTCTTCAACAGATTTCGCACCTTCAGAGAGGTCGGCATATAGCTTCCAGCGAAGCCAGCGTAATTCGAGGTTTTCGTATTTTTGGAACAGGAAATCCTGCAAAGACCGCATTTCTTCATCCTGCCCGAGAGCGGAAAGCACTTTTGTCATCCAATATTTGGTCACCAGGTTGCCTAATTTCATGTGGTTGGTGCTTTCGAATTTTTCCAGCTCGACCAAGATCCGGTGAGCTTCTTCTGGCCGGCCTTGTTCGAGCAGGATAATGACGCGCATGTGTTCAATGGACGGAGCCGTAAACACACGCGGGCCCCTTTCGCTAAAATCGAAGGGTGGAATGCGTTCTGTTTTCATTCCTTTGCGGAAGGCAATAAAGTTGCGCATTGCGTGGATGTAGGGCAAATATTCTGAGACGGAATGAGAAGCTTCTTCAGCTTCATCCAGGATTTCAAGAGCAAGGTCGAAAAGCCCGATATCAATCAGTAAAGATGCATAGTCGCACCTGCACCAGATCTGGGCGAAGATGAACCTGGCACGTTCTGCATTGGAAGCTGCGTCCAGCATAGTTTCGACCGCCTTATCGATTTCACCACGCAGCCAATGCGCAGCTCCAATCATGTACTTACTGTGCGATTGCCCCCACATATTGCGGATTTGAGCGCTCAGATCAAACGCACGGTCTGAAATTCGAATCGCCTCGTCTAATTCACCGATCACCATCTTGAAACCCGCCAAAGCAGAAAGACTGTCAGCCAGCATGGGCAGGTTGCCGAGTTCCTCCCAGAGGTGGCTTGCGGTGGTTGTTACTGCAACCGCGTTTTCCATCTGACTGTTCATCATGTATACGTACGACAGGTCATTCGATGTAAAGGCAATTTGTTGGCGGAGGTTGTGCTCCTTTGCCAGCGCCAATGATTTTTCACCGGCCCATAGTGCCTCGTTTCCCAACCCGCTGTTGCGATACTGGTTCATAAGATTCCAGTAGATGCGTGCAGTTGCGGCCTGATCATTCAATTCAGCAGCCAGGTCTAACGCGGCCTGGCTCAATTCCATCGCGAGAACCGGGTCATACTGGTCGCTGATGATCGAGCGAACTGTCCCTTTCCGTATCAACGCACTGAGTTCGAGGGAGCGGTCACCAAGTTGTTTTCCAATCTGCTCCAACTCATCGTAATTTTCGAGGGCCTCTGCAAAACCATAAGTCAGCTCCAGTGCCCGACCGCGCTTCTTATAAAAATCTTCGATCGTTTCACGGTCCAGTTCGGCAGGGGATACGCGCCCGTCCCGGAGCAAATTGCGTGCATGGTCGTAGTGGCGGACGGCCTCCTGCCCGGCAAACAATCGTATAGCACTGTTTCCGGTCATGAGGTTGTACCTGAACGCCCGCATGTAATCCCTGGCTTCATAGAAATGGTGTGCAAGTCGAGGGGCATGCGACTCGATCTGGTCCGTAAACAGGTTTTCCATGACTTCACCAACCAACCGGTGGTATTGCCTGCGATGCTGGTGCAGGATAGTGTGATATGCCGCTTCCTGTGTCAGCATGTGCTGGAATATGTATTCGAGCTCGGGCTGCCGCGCCGTTTCGCGGATAAATGCAGCCCTTTGCAGTACGTCCAGTTCTTGATCGAGCGATATTTTTTTATTCCCGCCCAGGATTGCGGCCAGGATCCGGTAATAAAACGTACGGCCGATCAAAGCTGCCAGCTGCAGCACCCGCCTGCTCTCCTCCGGCAACCGGTCGATCCTGGCTGTCAGTAAGGACTGCACGGTATCCGGTATTTCAAACTCTCCCTCTTCACCGTCGATCCAGCGGACGCCGTCTTCACCAAAGGCTACGCGTCCGTTCTCAGTCAGCGCACGAACGACCTCTTCAACGAAGAAAGGGTTCCCTTCTGCTCTCCGCAATATTCGTATCTTGAAATCCTCCGGGAGATCACCAATGTTCAATAACTTCTCCGCCAGCTTCTCGCTCTCTGCTTCCGACAGAGCCTTTAAATATATTTCCGAATAGCGATGGGGCAATTTATCTTCTGCAATCTGCCGGAGGCGCCCTCCGGCAGACTGCCTCTCCGGACGGCTGGCACACAGAATCAGGATCGGATATGAATTTACCAGGTTGAGCAGATGCTCGATAAGCTCAGCTGATGCCGGATCGATCCAATGTAGATCGTCAAACACGAGGATCAGGGGCCCATTGTGGGTCAAGGCAACGAGAAAATCTGAGATGAGGTTGTAGAGTTGCCCTCTGAACGCTTCTCCTTCGAGCCGCGGCAGCCCAGACCGGCTTTCGAGGCTGAACAGAGATTCAAACACCTGGCGCACACGCAGAGCATCTTCCCCTGGAAAGAAAGGATCAAACCAGGAGATTTTTTCATGCAATTGCTCGGGGCCTTCACCTGGGCCAGCCCCGATCATTTCTCGTAAGAGCCTCTGAAACATTGAATAAGGCATGGAGGTCTCGTACGATAACGACGTGGTTTCGTACCATGCGATATGTGGGCGATCGCCGTCTCGCCTGGCCGCCCGGTCCATGCATTCGGCTTTAAGCTCCCTGATCAGCCGGCTTTTCCCCAATCCTGCCTCGCCAAGCAGAAAGACGACCTGGCCGACGCCTTTCAAGTTTGTTTCAGCCGCTTCGATTAATGCTCTCCATTCCTCATCACGCCCAATCAGAGGCGCCGACCGGCCCGGCAGCCCCCTGCGCGCAATGCGCTCGGTCCTCTCAACGATAGCCCGATAAGCGCGGACAGGCTCATTTTTTCCTTTGACCTCTACCTCTCCGAGGTCCTCCACTTCAAAGATCTGGCGAATGGCCTTGTAAGTCTCCTCGGCGATCTGTACGGTCCCGGGCTCCGCTAACTGCTCCATCCGGGATGCAAGGTTGATCGCGTCTCCCAGGGCAGTGTATTCCATCTGGAGGTCGCTGCCGACCTGTCCGACGAGCACAAGGCCGGTATTGATACCCACACGCACATCGATTTCAACCTGCCATTGTTGCTGGATTTCCTTGCTGAACGAATTGAAACGCTTGATGATATCCAGGCCGGCGCGGACGGCGCGCTCGGGGTCATCTTCGTGCGCTACCGGTGCGCCGAAGAAAGCCAGGATCGCGTCTCCCATCAGGCGTGCGACGATTCCCTCATACTTGTAGACCGGTTCGATCATGTGTTCGAATGCCTGGTTGATGATTTCTGCCCAATTCTCCGGGTCGAGCTGGCCCGCCGCTGCCGTCGACCCCACGAGATCGCAAAACAGGATAGTCACAACCCTGCGTTCGCCCTCCAAAGACCAGTTCTTTCCGGCTTCGGCCATTTTTCGTGCGAAAGTTTCCGGGATGAAGGAGGCAATCCGGGAAGCCTTCGAATCCTGCACAGGGAGGGGGTCGTCTACCTGGTCTGTCGACATATGGGAGATGACGGTCCTCGTCCTGCTCGATTCCGGATTCAAGCTCCGACCGCATTGATCACAAAAAAAAGAGCCTGGCGAGAGGTCGTTATCACAGAAAGGGCAGCGCGCAAGAAGCCAGGCTCCACATTGTTTGCAGAACCGCGCTCGTTCCCGGTTATTCGCCAAGCATTGGGGGCAAGGATGCACCTCTTCATTCTATGCCATTTTTTCTATCGAGCGGATTCAGTTTCATAAAAAATCCGCTTCACCCCAAATCTGTTCCCAACCAGCTGATGTAAGTAAGACCAACAGGTCCAGTTACGTCTGAAGACCATGGAATCGACCCGTACCAAAATATCTCAACCCAAGGTTCGCCGCGGTCACAGCCGCCTGATCCGTGCGAGAGACACCTTTCTCAACTTTTTGTTCAATATCCCCCAAAACGAAATCTTAAACCCGGCTGTGCAGGGTATCGTTCCGGTCCGCCTCGACCCGAAAGTACCTGGCCAGGAGGTGCTCAAGAGCATTCTTCAGTTTAAAGGTGCGGCATTTTCACAATCCGGAAGTCAAGTTGACTATGCCGCACTGGCCCGCAGCCCTGCATTTTCATATTACAAAACGCGCGTGGCGCCCGCCCTGAAAGATATCGATCCGGCATTCCTGACAAACTTCGAACACAAACTGGCTTTCTGGACAAATCTTTACAATGCGATGATCATCGACGCAGTCCTTACATTCAGGATCAAAAAATCCGTCACAGAAAAACGGGGCATTATCAGGTTCTTTCGCAGGGCAGCTTATAACATCGGGGGCAGGCGGATTTCTGCCGAAGAGATTGAACACGGCATCCTCCGCGCGAACCGCGGCCACCCTTATTTTCCCGGGGCCCAATTCGCTGATGATGATCCTCGAACCAGCTGGGTTCTTCCCAGGCTCGAGCCACGCATCCATTTCGCCCTGAATTGCGCATCTGTATCCTGCCCTCCAATTGGCACTTATTCTCCGGACCGCACTCTACAACAAATGGAAATCGCCGCCCATAACTTTATCGAAGGGGAAACGGTGATCCTGCCAGATAAGAACGAGGTGCGTACGTCAAGAATCTTCCAATGGTACGCCGAAGATTTCGGCGGGCGCGACGGCACGCTGAGATTTTTACTCCGGTACCTGCCCGAATCAGACGAGCGCGCCTGGCTTGCCGCTAAACAAGAAAGCGTCCGTCTTCGATTCAAGGCTTACAACTGGCGTTTAAACAACTAGAGGAAATCGACCTGAAGTCTTAAGCGTCGGTCTACGGTCACTGGCAGGCTAAACATCCCCAAACCGATTTTCGAGAAATCGATGTTGCGTGGCTCGCCGGGGAGACGTAATACCACCTGCCCACTGATTTTTCCGGTCGACTCCAGGACAAACCTCACTCGATTCCTGCTGGCCTCCCAGGTTTTTAATTCTGCGCCCTGTGTGAAATGCAGGGCGCTGCCGACGTACTGCGGCCCTTCCAATAACTGTCGGACCGCGACCAACACACAACCGTGCGGTTCGACTTCTTCATAACGTAGGCGCCCATTTTCACATACCTCCACTTTGCCGGACCAAAACTCGCGCCCGATATATTTCTTTTCAGGGTCGAGGTGATACTCACGTAAATCAATCACAAGGTCCGCAGGCCGGTCCGACCAGTTGAAGCGCGCCAACACATGCCATGAACCGGCAGGCCCGGAAAGGTCAAGACGCACTTTGCCCGGGGTTGCTTCATCAAACCAGTCCAGCACGAGCGGGCGTTCAACAGCAGGAGGGATGAGTTGCTTTGCTATCCGCAGCCTATCCTGGGGAAGCCGTTTCAGGTCATCCGACAGGAGCAGCGATCCGCCGGTCAGGCCGATAACAGCCGCCAGAGATCGGACTTCTGCCAGCGTTAAATCGGAATCCGGCCGGACCAGAAGACAGTCCGGGTCGTTAACCCACCAGCGGCGGTGCATCGGCGCACGTGTCAACGCATTCTGGACTGCATTCCGGGTAGCAGGGAAGTCCGGCTCATGCCTGAAAAGGCGTTCGTGTTTCATGAATCGTGGAAACCAGTGAGGCGCGACATCCGCATTGATGCGCATGGCATCGAAGAGACCGATGGCCGGACCCAACGGGGATCCGCACGCCAGCAGGAAAACGTCTTCGCCGGCTGCAGCCCGGATCTTTTCAAAGGCGGTTCGAAGAATGCGTGCCCGGCTGCGAGATTTATCGAACCTTTCCCCTCTAAGCGCACCGGCGTAGAGAAAATCGAGCTTCAGGTACGGGTAGCCCCAATCTTTCGCCGCTCGCCTGACCACTTCCACAGCATATGCAAGCGCCTCAGGCTGGCTGATGTCCAGTGCCTTGTTGAATGCGTTCCAAACAAAGCCCGCATTGACCGGCAGGCGCAATGCATTGCGCAGCAACCATTCCGGATGTCTCTCAGCGAGGTCGCTTTTAGGATGGACGATGAACGGCGCCAGCCATAGCCCGGGCGTCATTTCATTCGCTCGGATTTCCCGAGCCAGGCCGCCGACTCCATCGGGGAAGTCCGGCGAAAACGATTCCCAATCACCGATATGCGCCTGCCAGCCATCGTCGATCTGTACCAATTCAAGACCAATTTCCGGCGCGAGCAGCCGCGCCTGTTCGATATTCTCTTTGATAATCTCAGCGCTGATTTCCTGGAAATACTGGTACCAGGAACACCAGCCGATCGGCGTTGCGAGTGCAGCTTTTTTTACGACCCCGCTTTCGCGCCCAACGGCTTCAAGGTACGGCCCCAACGGGTCAGGTGCGTCCAGCTGCACCGGTTGGAGACAGGCCCAATCTGTCTGTACAGCTCCGCCAGGTTCAAGGCGGGTTTCGTCTCCGTTCGCCCAGAGGCTCAACGCAGGCGATAAGTGTCCTTCCGGCACC
>JBFGQG010000115.1:0-9121 GCA_041564295.1 Anaerolineales bacterium
AAGGTTAAAGACTTGCCATGTCTATGAGTTGTGAGACAATTGGAGATAATGAAAGACCCGCGGATCTTGCTTCACGACAACCAGGCCGGTCATTGGCTCAATTTCTCTGCGCCATATGCCGTTATCGAGGCGCGGACGCTGGCCGAAGTGATTCCGGCGCTCGAAGAAGCCGATTCCCTGGTTAACGCACGCCACTTATGGGCTGCTGGTTTCGTTTCTTACGAGGCCGGCCCCGCGTTCGACCAGGCGATGACGACCCATCCGCCCGGCGCCCTCCCGCTGGTCTGGTTCGGATTGTTCGAAACACCGGAGATCGTCCCTCCCCCTTCACCGGCAACCGTTCCAGCCATGGAGTGGCTGCCCAACCAGGGCCTGCTAGAATACCACCACGCCGTTCGAAAAATCAAATCCCATATCGCCCTTGGGGACACGTACCAGGTCAATTACACGATTCGGATGCGCTCGGTTTTTACCGGGACTCCAAATGAGCTGTTCGCGGTGCTTGCGAGCAGCCAACAGTCCGCCTACGCCGCTTTTATCGAAACCGACCGCTTCGCGGTATGTTCGATTTCGCCGGAGTTGTTCTTCAAGCTCGACGGCACCCGGCTCACTTCAAAACCGATGAAAGGGACCGCCGCGCGCGGTCTTTCCGCCGACGAAGACCAGTCCAATGCCGCGCAGCTGCAGGTCTCAGAAAAGAACCGTGCCGAAAATTTGATGATCGTCGACATGGTGCGCAACGATATGGGCCGGATTGCGCGAACCGGCTCCGTACAAGTTCCCCGCCTCTTCGACATTGAGCGCTACCCGAGTGTGCTGCAAATGACTTCTACGGTGCAGTGCGAAACGGAAGCCTCTATACCAGAGATCTATCGGGCTCTTTTCCCATGCGCTTCAATCACCGGCGCGCCGAAAATCCGGACAATGGAGATCATCCGGAACCTCGAGAAAGGTCCGAGAGGCGTCTATACCGGGTCAATCGGTTTCTGGACGCCCGACCGGCGTGCGCAGTTCAACGTCGCTATCCGCACAGCTGTCCTGAACCTGCAGTCCGGGGAAACAGAATATGGAACTGGCAGCGGCATCGTCTGGGATTCGGTCGCGGATGACGAATATGCCGAGTGCCTGCTCAAGACGCAGGTACTGGCAACCGCACCGCTCGAAGATTTTCAACTGATCGAAACGCTGCGCTGGTCACCCACCAGCGGCTTCTTCCTTCTGGATCGACACATGGAGCGCCTCAAAGCCTCCGCCATCTACTTTAATTTCCCCTTTGAAGCGACGAAGCTGCAGCAGCAGTTAGATCGCGTTCAAATCACCTGGGGTCAAACGGTTAAAAAAGTCCGGCTGCTTCTGAATTCGTACGGTAATATGCGAATTGAGGCAGAAACGATCAACTCAATTCCTGCGGGTTTGCTCCCGACCCCCTTCGATAACCCACTGCCGGCAGATTTTGCCGCTTTTCCAATTAATACCCGGGACGTATTTCTTTATCATAAGACGACGCGGCGGGACGTCTATACGGCGGCGCATGCAAGCAGGCCTGGAATCCCTTATGTTCTTCTATGGAATATAGACCGCGAACTCACGGAATTTACGACCGCTAACCTCGTCATCCGACTTGGAAACGAATTGCTAACGCCTCCCGTCTCCTGCGGGCTTTTACCCGGTACTTTTCGAAGCGAATTATTGGCCCAGGGCATTGTAAAGGAAATTTCCATCCGTCGGATCGACCTGGAATCGGCACAGGAAATCTGGGCGGTGAACTCGGTGCGGGGATGGCAGCCGGTTCGTTTGGTCACAGGAGATGAACACCCCGGGTCTTTCCGCGACAAAATCGTTGCTGAGCTTACTGAACAGCTTACATAACCTTTAACCTCAAACAGGCCGTCTTCAATATCCAATTCTGACGGCCTGTTTTTTTATCCACCAAAAATATCTAATGGTGATGATGGTGGTCGTGATCGTGACCACCTTCTTCGGATAGGTACTTCTCCGGGTCTTTATCGAACGACCGCTTGCATCCAGGAGCACAGAAATAGTAGGTAGTCCCTTTGTATTCAGAGGTCCATTCAGCAGTATCTGTTTCGACCTCCATGTGGCACACCGGATCCATCGCTTTCATATATATCTCCTATGGCTACCAATCGCCAAATGCCGATCCTTACGAGTTCAAGCTCAGGTTAGCTTTTGCATCTGCGTAAGCTTTACCGTAGAGCTGCCCCTGAAAGGCGTACGATACGACGGTAGCCGGGTAAAACCCGATCAAACACAACATCACACCGACCGACCCAAGAATCGAGTTGATAAACATCCCGAGGAGACCGGCCAGGGCAAAACCGCCCAGGTTAACCCTCGCAAGTTCCAGCACTTTTTTAAAGCTGAGCGCCTCACGAATCGACCCGGTCTCAGCCAGGATACCTAATGCCGGCATCAACAATATGAGCAGCGGCAGTACAAGGATCATTGTTACGCCAACGATACAAAAACTGAGCAGTGTGATCGCCAGAACAGCATCGTCCGCGCTGGCGAACATCGTAGGAATAAATGCGACAGCGACGGCGAGAAGCGTGATGACCAGGGCCAGCGGCAGCGACCAGATGAGTGCAACTGCGGAGGCTTTGAGGCCATCCACAAGGTTTTCGCCAATATTGTCAAAATCCGGCAGGACCGGCTCTTTACCGGCGCTAGCTGCACGCATGATCTCAAGCATCCAGCCGAGAATGGCAAAAATCCCAATTCCGGTCAGGACGAGCAGGCTGCCGATAAGCAGTTTCTTCCCGATCTCCGGATCTTTTGTAACCATTTCAAAATTAATCATTCGTTTCTACTCCAATTTCTTGATGATTTCATTGATCATATTATACTGGGAGGCCAGCATGCGCGGCAATTCATCAGTACTGAACCAACCTATCTCACTGACTTCTGCAGACGGGCGAAACGTCCCGGAAACGATGCAGCAGCGGTAAAAGAGGTCCAACTTGCGAAAACCTGGTGTTGTATATGCCAGTATGAGCTGAATATCTCCAGCGACAAGCCCCGTTTCCTCCTGGATCTCACGCACAATGGCTTCTTCCGGCTTTTCGCCGGGTTTCAACCATCCGGTCGGGAGCCCCCATGGGTACCGGCCGCGATAGGTGTGCCTGAAAAGGAGGATTTCTCCACGCTCGTTCAAGGGCACAGCAGCAACACCGACCGGGAATTTCTGCAGGCCAAGATACACCAACCACCAGCGCAGTCGACCGGAAAGAGGCAGCGCACCCCACAACTTCAAAATTTTTCTAAGCAAGAAAGCCTACTCCATTGCTGGTTCGCGTTTCATGATCAACACGACCATCAGGCCGAGTTTTTCAGGGATTTTCATGAACCGCTTGATCCTGCGGAAATAGCGCGGGAGTTGTTCGTCTTCCAGCACAAAAAATCCGAATTTTTCATACAACTCTTTGAGGTGGGCAGCGCACATGAGATAAAGCGGGCCTTCATGGATACCGATGAGATATTCAATCACGCGTCTCGCCAGCCCATTGCCGCGCCAGGCCTTATCAACGGCCAGAGACGCCAGTTCTTCCGTTCCATCAGCATGAGGCTTGATCTGTCCGCAAGCAATAACACGACCTTCCGGAGATTCGATCACGATGAACCGCTTCCAACGCACCCCCATCGGATTGATCCCGCCTTCGCGGATCAACCGGAAAATCGACAGTTCATCACTCGCCACTGCCTTACGAAGTACCAGGTCTTCAATGCGGATAGGCTTACTGATCGAGAATCTCCCTCAATAATCGCTGGGCGGTTTGCGGATCAGCCTTTCCGCGAGAAGCCCGCATCACCTGCCCGACAAACCAGCCGATGATGCTTGTCTTGCCGCTGCGATACGTCTCGGCTTCGGAAGCGTTTTCTGCAACAATCTGAGCGACGATCTCTCGAATCGCACCTTCATCACTCACAGCAGCCAGTCCCTCTTCTTCTACGATCTCCCGCGGGGATTTCCCTCTCTCCTGGACTTTAGGAATCAGGCTCTTACCAGTCGACGTGTTGACGACCTTTTGATCCACCAGCTTGATCGCTTCAGCAAGGTGTTCCGGCGTCACGCGCAGGTCCGCCGCCGTCAGGCCCAGGTCGTTGAGCATCCTCAGGACGTCATTCATCATCCAGTTGGAAACGGTTTTTGGATCGCCGCCGTACGCATGGACTGCGGTTTCATAAAAATCCGACAGGCTGCGCTCGGAGGTCAGGATGTTCGCATCGTACTCAGGGAGACCATAATCGTGCATGAACCGTGCCATGCGGTCCAGGGGCAACTCGGGCAAGGATGCAAGCAGGTCATTGAGCCAATGTTCGTCGAGGACCAGGGGGAGGAGGTCGGGTTCACGGAAATAACGGTAATCGGCTTCGGTTTCCTTCGACCGCATCTTGCTGAGCGTCTGGGTATCGTCGTCCCAGTTGAGCGTCCAAGCTTCAATGCGGTTTCCGGCATCGACCTCGCGGACCTGACGTTCGACTTCTTTATTGATCGCCGTGCGCACGGCCTCAATTGAATTGACGTTCTTGATCTCTGTCTTCGTGTTAAGTTCCGCGCTGCCTTCGGGCCGAATGGAGACGTTCGCATCCACACGGAGATGGCCTTTCTCCATGTCTGCCTCAGAGATACCCAGCCAGCGCAGCAGTTGCCGCAGGCGGATGAGATATTGGGCGGCCTGGTCGGCGCTGCGGATGTCTGGCCCGGTGACCATTTCGATCAGCGGCACCCCGCAGCGGTTGAAGTCGATCAGGCGCCGGTTGCGTTCGTTTTTTGTTTTCCCTGCGTCTTCTTCCAGGTGGAGTTTATGGATCGTAACGCGGACGTTTTCGGTCTCGCCGTCAGATTTCGGGATGGGCACGTCCATGTATCCGCCTCGCGCGAGCGAGCGATCGTACTGAGAGATCTGGTAGCCCTTGGGCAAGTCAGGGTAGAAGTAGTTCTTTCGATCGAAGAAAGATTCTTGCTGGATGTCTGCGTGCATGGCAGCAGCGAGGATGGCCGCTTTTTCGACTGCGGCCTTATTGAGTACGGGTAGAACGCCCGGCAGACCCGTGCAGACAGGGCAGATATTGGTGTTGGGTTCGTCGTCCCACGAATCCGCTTTGCATGAGCAGAAAATCTTCGATTGCGTGTTGAGCTGTATGTGGGTTTCCAGTCCGATTACGGGTTCGTATCTTGGCATTGAGAATCTCCGTCTAGCATTCTCCCTTAGACATGGCAAGTCTTAAAGACATGCCATGTCTTAATTAACCGCCGCCGGTTTCACCTGCCGCCAGGCGTCTTCCTGGGTGGCCTTTTCATATGCTCGGCCGATCCGCAGCAATGTCGCTTCATCGAAATCTGCACCCAGGAGTTGAATGCCCACCGGCAATCCGGACTCATCCAATCCCGCCGGTAAAGACACACCGGGCGTCCCCGCATGGTTGGACGGGACGTTCAGCTGGTCTGAATACTGCATCAGCACCGAATCTCCAAAAACATCTCCCACCGGAAAGGCCGTTGAAGGCGTAGACGGAGTCAGGAGGGCGTCCAGTCGATATCTGCCGGACGGATCGAAGGCTTCTTCGAAATCTTTTCGGATCAGAGACCGGACTTTGAGAGCGCGGTTGTAATACTGTTCGCTGTACTGCGCCGCGCTGACGTACATCCCCATCAGGATGCGCAGTTTCGGCTGCGGTCCAAATCCTTCCGCCCTTGATCGCCGGTACATTTCCCGCAGATCAGCCACTTTACCGTCATACCGGTGACCATACTTGACTCCATCAAACCGGTGAAGATTCGAGGCAGCCTCGACGCGCGAGATGACAAAATAAGCCGGGATGCCGTACCTGGTGTGCGGCATCGGTACGTCTTCCACGATTTCCGCCCCTGCCCGCGCAAACAACTCCGCCGCCCGCATCGTGGCGTCTCGTATGGTATCCGGTAGCTGGAATTCCCTCACCTCTCCCGTATCCGCATCAAAGATCGTGACCCGGAAATAATCCGGCGACAGGCCGATGCGCATCCCCGTTATGCCGTCTTCCAGCCCGGCAGTGTAATTGGGGACGGGCACGCTCGCGGCGGTCGCATCGCGCGGGTCTGATCCTGCGATGACGTTCAACATCATGGCCGCGTCGGTCACGTTCCTCGCAATTGGACCTGGACAGTCCAGCGATGAACCGAATGCAATCAATCCGTACCGGGAAACACGCCCGTAAGTCGGCTTCATGCCGACGACGCCGCAGAATGACGCCGGCTGGCGAATGGAACCGGCCGTGTCCGTTCCAAGAGAAAGCGCTCCCTCAAAGGCTGCGACTGCAGCCGCACTTCCGCCGGATGAGCCGCCCGGCACGCGCCCGGTATCCCAGGGGTTGCGAGATGCCGGTTGAAAAGCCGATGATTCGTTCGAAGAACCGTAAGTAAACTCGTCAAGATTGACTTTTCCGAGCATCACCGCACCGGCAGCTTCCATGCGGGCGACCGGCGTGGCAGTATAAGGTGCTGTGAAGTTCGCCAGGATGCGCGAAGCAGCAGTGGAAGGCGTATCCGCCACGCAAAAGATATCCTTGGCCGTAAACGGAACGCCGGCCAGCGTCCCAGGGTCTTCCCCTGCGGCCAGTTTCTCATCCACAGCACGTGCCTGCGAGCGGGCGCGTTCCGCAGTGACCGTGATAAAGGCATGCACGCCTGGAGCATCCACAGGGCCGCCGATTGCACCCTGCACGCCGTCTACAGCTTCGACATGGGCCAACAGCGCCTCTGTAATTTCAAGCGCACTCAGTTCGCGGTTTTTAACCTTTTCGGAGATTTCTTTTGCAGTAAGAAACGGGATCGGGTTCATAGATTTTCTATATTCTGTAAGATGCTTTTCCGGCTGGAAGTTGAAGGTTTCAAATTTCTTGCTAATTTCGAAGAAGGATAGTCAAACACATTACCATCAACTTTCATGTTTCAACCTTCAACCGAGCTCCTCGTGCGGTATCTCAGGCACAACGATATATCCGTCTTCCAGTTCAGGCGCCTGGGCGAGGATTGCGTTGCGTTCTTCACAATCGCTGATCACATCTTCTCGGATTGGCGCGCTGCGTTCTGCAGGATATGGTACGCCGCGCGCGGCCGGTTCGACGCCTTCAGGCAGTTCAATCCCTTCCAGGATATGAATGGCAGCTAGCTGGTGGTTCAATTCACGCCGCAGATAATCGCTCTCTTCCGCGTCGAGTTCGAGAGCCGCCAGTTCAACGAGGTGGTCAAACACTTCAGGGGTAATTTCTTCCGTCATCAGATATCCTTATTCTTCGGATTTGCGTTGCAATTTTATCACCGCACTGCAGATCATGTGGTTCAGGGCTTGAAGAACAGGTCAACTACGAGCGGTAGATGGTCGCTGGCCTCAACCGCATCATCCGCCAGGACGCCCAAACCGGCCAACATATTAGCGGACAGTTCCGATGGGTCGAACACGAACCCTGCAGCCTCCAGCAGGCTGTCAGTATAGATCGCGAAATCAAGCCTGCCCGGTGCGAAATCACTGCCGGCGCTGAACCAGGTATATGTGTGTGCCGAATTAAGGTGCCGCGGTACGAGATCGGCCAGCGACGTTCCATCCCAATCCGGCGCTGAATCAACGCCGTACACCTGTTCATCGACGATATCGCCTGTCAGCAGCGTGTGGAGCTGCGCAGCATCGCCGACAAGGTTGAGATCCCCGATCAGGACGAACGGTACACCTTCCGGCGCCATATCACGCAAAAAAGCGGCAAATCCGTCTGCCTGCTCCTGGCGGCCTTCATTTTCATCGCAGCAGAACAGGTGGGCGTTGAAAATCAGCAGGCGGCGGCCTTCCACCTCGATCATCTGCGCGTAGACGCGCTCGTCCAGCGGTCGGAATGTGTCCGTCCAGCCCTCTACAAAGGGATAACGGGCTAGGGTAACAAGGTCTGCCTGTTTAAGCGCAAACCAGTCACCACCCAACCATTCTTCAACGCGCGCCTCCACAGACGATGCAGAACGGTTGTTGATTTCCTGGAAAGCGATGACGTCCGGCTGGAGGGCTTTAAGAATGCGGCCGAAATGGTCCGTGCGCCGCGAATCGAGCACTCCGTCTCGCTCGACGTTGTAAGATACCAATCGAAGTGCGCCTTCAGGTCGCTCCATACCGAGCGGTTCCACCGCCGCTGCCGGACGGTCCCAACTGTATATGATCGGCGCGACAGTATCTCCATTCCGGTTCGGATCAAAAAAAGAAAGTGTAACCGGCGCACCGGGGGGAAAGAGAGCGTCTCCGTGGACGACGGCGTCTGTGCGAAGTGCGATCTCAAACCGGTCGGAGGTGACTGTGGGCAGAGTGACAAGGCCAATATCGGCATGGCCGACCGGCAGGCCGTCCACGCGGCCTTCACGCGCCCCAAAATCGTATTCTAATTCTGGGCCGTTGCCGGTAAACAGGCTCATTGCAAGCGCCGGTTCACTCTGAAGGTTGACCACTTTTCTAAGGTCAATGTTGATTATCAGTTCCGAATCAGTGTGCACGACGGAAATTCCGGTGATATCGACTCCGGAGGGACCGGCATCCCCCGCCGGATCCATATATCCGGGTTGGGACAGCCAATCGTTGAAAAATCCGTCGATCACGATCGGCGAAACTGGAGCAGAATCGATGCAACCGGACAACAGCAAGAACAGCACAAGTGCAAATTTTCTCATGCCTGAATTATACGCGGCCCGGGTTTGGCGAAGTACAAAACCCTGGCTTTCTCCACCAGCCTGCATGCTATAATCCGATTAGCCTGCAGGCTCGATATTCGATTTCCAGGAGGATAAATGACAACGCCCGCTTTCGAGCATTTGCTTTCCGACGAACACCGTATGATCCGGGATGCAGCCCGCGACTTCGCCCAAAACGAGATTGCCCCCATCGCAGCAGAATTCGATGAGACAGGCGATTTCCCGCTGGATACCATCCGAAAAATGGGGCAAATGGGTTTCATGGGGATTGAGGTCGAAGAGAAATTTGGCGGCGCCGGGATGGACACCTTAGCATATGTGCTCGCCCTGGTTGAAATTTGCAAAGCGGACGCCTCCCACGGGACAATCATGTCCGTCAACAACTCGCTGTTTTGC
>JBFGQG010000116.1:0-9107 GCA_041564295.1 Anaerolineales bacterium
CCGTCGGCTCAGGCGTGGCCGTCGGCGTGTTGGTGGGGACTGAAGTGTCCGTTGCGGTCGGTGCGGACGTCGCCGTGTTAGTGGGTTCCGGTGTCTCCGTGGGAGGAGCAGGGGCGACCGTACAGGCTTGAAGGATGATGAGGATGATTGCAATGGTGAAGACCACGCGCGAGAATGAGTTGGACAAAATGTGACCTCCTGGTAATGATTCTTCGATGAGATAATTCAAACTGGGCAATCATACACCTCTCACCGGATATGGATCAAGGGTTTCACGATAACAGGAAAAAATTTAATGCATCCAGTAGGAGACAGCATCAGCGCGTATTTGCGGGTACAAAAACTCATTCCCCTGGAAGAGCACGCCAGGCCGAATCAGGCATGATGCGCTGCAGTATTCGGCGGTACGTCATGCCGGCCCGGCGTTTGATTTCGACAAAGCTTTCTGGACGGACAGGACCTGGTTCCTGGTTTCCATTCGGCCTTGCGAGTAAAGTCAGGTAGAGCGGCAGAATCGCAGAGCGCGGTGCACCATGCGCTTTCATATGTTGGATCTCGAACCCGGCCTGGTGAAGCACCTGGACCAGCGTGTGACGGCTGAAAGATGTCATATGGGCGGTTTCAAAGCTGTCGTGGCTGAACAGGTTCGGCACCTCGACGAGGAGCCATCCGCCTGCTGCCAGGTGCTTTTCGCGCAGGTCGGCCAGTGCCTTCACCGGATCCGGCAGGTGTTCCAGCACGTGCATCATGCTGACGAGATCAGCGGGACCGGCATTCGCTTTTTCGAGGTCTTCCAGGGAGGCAAAGACAGAAAGCCCCTGTTGTTTTGAATAATTGCGATATTGTTCTCCGGGTTCAACGCCAGTTATTCTGCAGTTGAAGTGCGATTTGAATTTTTGCAGCAGCACGCCTGCAGAACTACCGATGTCGAGGTGGCTGTGGATTTCTGTCACATGTTTTGCAAGGAAATCCAGAGCGTGTTCCGCCCTTCCGGTCTGTACAAAGAGGTCTTTTCCGGTGGGCCCCTCGTCGCCGTGATACATTAACCGGTATTCGCGTTCGTAGAAACGGTCGAGTTCGGCGGCGGTCATCCGCGGGGATTGGAAGACGAGGCCGCAATGGTTGCAGACCATGTTGCGCACCTCTGCGCCGCGAAATTCGCGGAGGTCAAAAGGTTTGAAGTCCGGTAGTTTGCAAAGGGGACAATGGGTCACGGTTTCAGGCATGGGATTGAACGAGTTGTGCTTGTGGGAGGTAAATTAATAAATCGGCGAGTCAGCGAGGTGGATTTGAGATATTTTTGGTTGTACAGGTCAGTTTTGCTCGTTTTTGCAGGTTGCATGGTTGCGGGCTGCGGACCGAGCGAATCGGAGCGGTTCATCCAGGGCACCTGGGCTTTTGCAAACGAGCAGGGGGATCCACGAGCGACCGAACTGCATGTGCTGCAGGAGTGGTGGTTCGGCGGCGGGCGGTTCTTTTTTCAGCAGGAGATCGCTTTCGGCTTTCCCATGGTGGCGGAAGGGCGCTACCGGATTGTTGAGAGGTCGGAAAACCGGCTCATTCTAGAACTATATTTTGTTGAAGGAAATGCGCCGGTATATGAAAATCAGCAAATAATCATCGTTTTAGCGCATGATATCGATTCGATTCGTATTAACCGGACGCTTTATTATCGAGCAGGCCCTTGATCTTCCGAATCACCGGACGGTTCTGCAGACGGAAAATCCGCATTACGCTTCTCACGCAGTCCTTCCACGCCGGCCATCATATCTTTTGAGAAAAATCCGAGCATTTCGAGCGCCAGGGAATGATCGAAGATCGGTCCTGCATCGAGCAGCCATTGATTCAGGGCGCGCTTCGTGAACCGGATGGCGTGCTGAGGACCTTTCGCCAGGTTTTTTGCGACTGCCATCGCTTTCAGTTCCAGCTCTTCATCCGGGACGCAGAGGGAAACAAGCCCGATCCGCTCGGCTTCCTTCCCATCGATAAATTCACTCGTCATCAAGTAGTACTTAGACTTTGCCATGCCGATCAGGAGCGGCCAGAGGATGGCGGCGTGGTCCCCGGCAGCAACGCCCATGCGGACGTGTCCATCGGCCATGCGCGCGCGCTCCCCAGCGATACTGATATCGGCTAGGAGGGCGATCACGAGGCCGGCACCCACTGCGGCGCCGTTGATTGCCGAGATGATGGGCTTTTTACAGTGGATGATGTTGTAAACGAGCTCGCGGGCCTCATCCAGGATTCGGACGATTTCCTCGTAATCTTGATAGGCCTCTTCCACGAGTTTAAGGTCCCCGCCGGCGGAGAAAGCTCGTCCCGCGCCAGTGATAACGGCAACTCGCACTTCCGGGTCGGCGTCGATGGTTTGCCAGAGGTGGACGAATTCCGTATGCAACCGGGCGTCCGCGGCGTTGAGCACTTCCGGACGGTTCAATGTGACCCAAAGGATGCCGGGTTCTCGTTTCTCAAACAGAATGTGCTGGTAGTCGGTGTAATTCATATTCCTGGTTTGTTCCTCAGGTGGTTGGTTGGATGTTGAAGGTTGAAAGTTGGAAGTTGGCAGAGAGGCATATTATTTTGTCGTCGCGAGCGGCAGCCGAGGTTGCCTGGTGAAGCGATCAGCGCTTCAAATGTCTTCACAGGAGCGCATCGACTATGTTCAGGATGCCAGGTAATCCGGCAGGTACTTCTCGATAAAATGGACCAGAAGCGTCCGCATGCCGGGATACCACGGATCGGCTTGCTGGGGTACCCAGGCCGATTCGATGATTTCCTCGCTGGACGCAATTTTGACGTCTTCGACGGCGATGAGGAACCAGAAATTGAGCTCACGATAGCCCTCGAAGTAATCGACGCCGAAACGGTCCTGCCAGTCCTCGTCAGGGCTGATCAGTGTGATATTTTCTTCCAAGAGTTCGCGCGCCATTCCCTGGGCGGGGGTTTCGCCGTCGTCCAGGCCGCCTCCCGGCAGCGCCATGCCTTTTCCTGGTCTGTGGCGCACGCCAAAGATGGCGCCGTCCGACCGCCGTACGATCAGCGCCCGGGCCGATACCCGCGCAAACGGCAGGAAAACGGTCTTCATGCCCTTTTCCTTCGGTGGGGACCGGTGAAATGAGATTTCGTTGAACCTGGCTTCCATGGTGATTTAATCTTTTTGGCGGTGCTGCTTCCGGTGAAATCACACCAGGCGTTTACGGAGTCGTCGCAGACGCCGGGTAATCCACCACCGGAAACCGGATTCGCCTGGTGGGATGATAAAAACTTCCAGACGCCTTACCAGCCGCAGGAGCGAGAATCTGGGATGGACGATCCGGCCATCGCGCAGCTCACGGTTTGTATCGATAAGCATATACCCGGTGTAGTTGTTTTCGGGTCCGCGCGCGAGCCGAATGTTGACGAGCGATTCCTCTTGATCATAATGCGGTTTGCCGCCGGGCAGGTGCCGGTAATCGTGGTTCTGGTGGACGATCATGACGTCATGCGTGGCGTCGATCGTGTCCCAGCCCTGTTTAACGGCATGGTAGATGGCCCAGTTGTCCCAACCGGCGCGCCCAATGGCGAAACCGGGCATATCATCAAAGAGCTCGCGCGGAAAGACGAAGTAGTCGGAACCGGCGGGATGGTGCAGCGACCCTTCGCTGAATGTGCGCTTTCGTAATTGTGCGACCCAATCCTGCGGGAATTCGAGTGGCTGCGTGACGTCCAGGTCCCACCGCCGGCCGATGATGAGGAAGCGCTCGGATTGGGTCTGGACGCGGCGGGCGCTCTCAACCAGGTCTGGCATAAGCAGGATGTCGGCGTTGACGTAGCAAAGGAGCGGGCTGGTGCTGTTCTGGCGGGCGAGGTCGAAAATCGAGTTGACGAGGGGCGTGCCCCAGTCGTTGCAGCGAACCTCCGGGAAATGGCTTAAGCCGAATTCAGCAGCCGTTTCGGCGATGCCCGGCTCGTCGCCTACAAGGAAAACTTCGACATCGTCCAGTTCGGTCCAAGAACGGATTGCGTTACGCTGAATCGTGCGGATGTGCAGGTCGGTGAAGGGTTTTGGGGCAGTGAAGATCGTTAAATATGGCAATTGTTCAGTTTTCAAGGGGAAGAGTGCAGGGTGCCGGGTGCAGAGTTCGCTGAAGGCAGGCGTCTGCTGACTACCCTTTAGTCTTAAGAGTATATTGTGGTTATGGGAATTCAGAAATTTGAAGAAATACAAGCCTGGCAAGAAGCCAGAAAATTAACGCAGATGATTTATCGGTTGACAAGATCCGGCCCGATTTCGAAGGATTTTGGGCTAAAAGATCAAATTCAACGTGCGTCTGTATCTGTCATGGCCAATATTGCAGAAGGATTTGGAGCAGACACAAAGAAGGAATTCGCTTTATTTCTCAGTTATTCAAGACGGTCTTTATTGGAAGTGCAATCCTTGCTTTATACAGTTCTTGATTCGGAATATATTGATCAGGTAAATTTTTCAGAGTTGTTTCGACAGACCGAAACTGCACTCTGACTGGTCTCGGCATTCAAGATATCCATCACAAGCCGAAAGCCATAATAAAAATTCGCGCTTTTCAGATCGATCGTATCATCATTTTTTATGACCCTGCACCCTGCACCCTGCACCCTGCACCCTGCACCCTGCACCCTGCACCCTGCACCCTGCATCCTTCAGTTCGCGCGCTGATCCACATCCTTACTGGTCTTATGTCGGATTCCGGCATTGATCGCAGCAATTTCAGGGTTTTCCTGCCAGATCCTGACTACATCCAGCCATAAAAACGACTCCGGCAGCAGTTCCGCTAGCGCGCGGACGGCTTCCAGGTCTTCAGGTGTGTCAACTGTCCAGCGCAGGTCGCCGTAGTCTTCGGTATGGTGCAGCAGGCCAACGCGAAAGCCCCTGGGCGTGACCGCCGTTGAAAGGCCGCCTTCCTTCGAGAGCGCCCCTGCAGGCAGGTCATCGTAGAAATACGGCATGACGTGTTCCCGGTGATGCTTTTCCGTCGTTTCCGCCCAGGCGCGTTCGACCGCTTCCCGGGTAACTACTTCGACGTCCAGCCCGATGGGATAGGTACGTCCCCAGGGCGGGGGCAGCCGGTTGGCAGCAAAATCCAGCCCCTGGTGCGCTTCGACTGTGAAGTCCACGAGGGCAGGGTCGAGCAGAGGACAGTCCGCAGTTAAACGGACGATTGCAGCAGCATCGAACTGCCGTGCAGTCTGGACATAGCGATCCAGCACGTCGTGCAGGCTGCCGCGTGTGCATTTGTAGCCCTTCTCATTGCAAAAGACAGCGATCGGATCGTCTGAGGGATCGACTGTCGTTGCGACAACGACCTGATCGACCGTTTTTGCCAGCACTGACCGTTCAACGACCCACTGGAGCATCGGCTTGCTCCCGATATTTAACAGGACTTTACCTGGCAGGCGGCTGGAGGACATACGGGATTGGATGATAGCGAGTCTCATGAATTGTGCACCCTGCAGCCTTAACTTATAGACCCGGCCTTAACAAACCCCTTCTCCCTGAAACGTTCCACGTACGCGCGCACGACCTGATAATCCAGTCCTACTTCTGTGGCGATATCGAATACAGAGAGCTCGCCTTCGAAACGCATCATGATTTTCTCGATGGCGCGGTTGAGTGCCCAGTCCTCGCGCCAGTCGACCCACAATCCGTGGCCTGACAGGAAAACGGGACCTTTGAACGTGCGAACCGGGACGTAATTGCTCGCAAAAATCCGCACGATCTGCTCAGCAGCGTCCGCCGCACCCTGGAGCATGTCTTCGTGAATGATAGATGGGTTGTCGTCGGTAGTGTGGTATTCGGCGTAAGGCCAGCGGTTGAGCGATATGCACGGGACGTTGACTCCCGGCCCGTTGATCACGCGCTCGTCGTTCGCCGGGTCAGCGGCGAAATCACGCACTTCCCCATCGAGGACGGCCGCGGTGATACGGTCCAGCACGTGGCCCCCCTGACGGCTCCGGTGCCACGCGAGCGGACCTTCGTTGCCGGTCATTTCCAGAAAAATCCCTCCGCGCAGCCGTGGAATCAGGTCTTCGTGGTGGGCCAAATAAGCGATCGTACCGATTGTCTCCGGGCAGAACAGGAAGCGCACCGACATGGACCCTGCCGGCAGTGGATTCTCCGCCAATCGCTGTGCCAGCTCGAGTGCGCTGACCACGCCCGCCGCGTCGTCGTTGGCCTGCATGGGATGGCAAACGTGCGCGGCGACGATCATCTCGCCGGCTTCCGGATTTGCTCCTCCTCCAGGATGCATCACGCCAACGCCGATCCTGAAGCCCGGTTCGCTCACAAATTCTGAGCGGATAACTGCCCGGAACCGCGCTGAACGGTCGAGGCGGTCGTAGATGTCCTTCGGCAGGCAGAAGCCCCAATCGCGTTCGTAATATTTAAATACCCAGGGGATCGTATGCGGGCGGTCCTTGTTGAAGAAAAGGTGGGGTACGAGCTCTTCCCAGGTCAATATCCTATCCACCGGCAGTGAATATGAGACAATGTGCAGCAGGTTTTCGTGAAAATCGAGGATGTTCTCGCCGCTTTCGTATTCAAGATAGGCTTCGTGCACAACGTAGCGTTCAGGCACCTGCCAGGTCCAGACGGGTTCGCCGGGTTTGTATGTTTCGAGCGTATATCCGGCTTCTGGTGGCATGTGTTCACCGACGATTCGGAGCGCCTCATCCGTTCCGTCTGAAGCGAGCGTTCGGTGAAGGGGAAAAATTTGTTCGAGGATGGGTTTGAGGTTCATTTTTGTTTGGATATGGCAAGTGCGCTAAGAAATGGCAAGTCTTTAAGACTTGCCATTTCTTATTGAATGTAATAAAGCAAATTCGGATCGCGGCGCATTTCGCGGGCCGTGAACGCGTACACTTCGTTCGCATCCATGAACGCGACTTTCGCCTCACCAATCTGCCGGACCTTAATCACACCGTGTTCTTCCATCAGCGCGCCCATCGGATCAACCTCCGTGACGACGCCTCGATCGATATCGCGCACCAGCATCGTGAAAGTCTGCTCGCTGGTCGTGCCGTCCCAATCGGTGACCGGGCCGGTGAACGCCTTCATGTAACGGTAGTCCACGCCTTCCATCTCCTCGACATGGTGGAAGAAGGTCATGGAATTCGTGTAACTCAAACCGATAACCATGATCTTGCCGTTCAGTTCCCGCAGTTTGCCGAAGACGGAATTCTCTCCGTAGCTGCTCTGGTATCGTTCGGCAGTGAAGTAGCCAGCGTGCTTTCCGATGATCGCAAACGAATAGATCGGGTGGAAGACGCGCTTTGCCCTGGGGTCCTTGCGTACCAGTTCGGTGATGATGCCCATGTGTGAAGGCGTTTCGCGGACATCCCACGGTTCCCCCTTGCAGAAATCGAAGTTGAAGTTGGGCATAATGAGCGTGCCTTCGGGCGTCAGCACGTCGAGGAGGGCGTCGATGACGGTCTGCGGGCCGCCGTCCACACCGCCAAAAGACTTGTAGGAGGAGTGGACGAGCAGCGCATCGCCGGGTTGGAGGCCGGCGGCTGCGAATTCCCGGGTCAGGTCGAGGTGAGTAAGCAGGGTGATTTTCACGATGTGAATTAAACGGGTCTAACAGATCTCACTGTCAGACATGAAACTGGCCGTGAGGATTTCGTGAACATGATTAAAGTCAATCTGCTCGGGTTTCTTGAAGCGGATGCAGCCCTTGCCTAGGCTCAGGCCGGCGAACCGCTCGCGATGTGCCTCGAAGACGTCCTGCTTGAGAATATAGAGGGAAATGTAGTTTTTTTGGCTGGCAAAACCGACTTCAATTTCACCGTCTCCCTTCTTGTAACCCGGCATCCCATATTCCATCGATTCTGCGTAACCCTCAAGGATTTCTACGCACAGCTCTCGCAGCTGCGCGAGCGCCTGTCGCCGGTCTTCAGGGGCTTCTCTGAGGTATGCGTCAACATTCTTTGCCTGGCTCTGCATGAGTTCTCTCCTTCGTCAAAATTAATGGATATGCTGGATTACTGGAGCTCAACTGATGATCTCCCACGCCTTCAGCAGGTGTGGAAAGTTCTTATCCCAATCCCCGCGCTCTTCGGCGAGGTGCCGGGCGTTGAGTCCAATCGCAGTGAGCTCCTGCCGCTTTTCGACGGCATGAAGAATCGACCGTTCAAGGTCTCCAGGATCGCCGTCCCGAAAAAGCCAGCCGGCCTGGCCCTGTTCTGTGATCCACTCGCGGTTACCGGGGATGTCGGTGAGGAGCACAGGCACGCCGCTGGCGAGCGCTTCGAGGAGGGAAATGGAGGTGCCGTCGCTGTGTGAGGTCGAGATGTAGAGATCGGCGGCGCGGTAGAAATGCGGCAGATCGTCCTGGTTGACCTGCCCGGGGAAGTGCACCCGATCGATCAGCCCGGCGTGCTGCATCATCGCATGGATTTTCGGCGCCAGCGGCCCACCGCCAAGCATCAGCAGGCGCAGTTCCGGGCGCTTTTGCGCAGCGCGTACGAACGCCTTTGCCAGATCTTCAACGCCGTACAGCGGCGTCCACGAGCGCGTGGACAATAGCACAAAGACATCGTCGCCCCAACCCCTGCGCTCCCGGACCGGGTTCTCCTCGCGCCCTGCAGGACGGTATTTGCGGATATTGGCGCCCCAGGGGAAGGTCACGATTTTATCCGGATCCATGCCATAATCGATCGCCAGATCGCGGATCGTGCAGCAGTCGCCGACAAATGCGGCGGAGCGATTGAGCGTGAAGCGCGTGGCCCGCTCCCAGCCTCGGCCCTTGTGGACGTCCATCAGCAGGTCGTAACCCCACGACATGGTCATCAAATTCTTGAACCCGGCCAGCGCGACGAGAAGCGCGGCGGTCTGCACCGGACCGGCCTGGATGATGTCCGGCCGGATTTCCCGGACCACACGCTTCAGATCGCGCAGCAGCTTAAGACCATCTTTCCGTGAATAGAGCCGCTGCCCCCCGGCCCAGGGGATGTGCGTCACACCGGCAGGGAGCGGGCGGCGCGCAGGCAGCGGCGCTGGAGCAGGTAGGTCTCTTTTTCATTGCCGGCTACTTTTTTATCCGGCGAACCCAGGGCGCGTTCGAGAATACGCACCTGGGCGACCATGTCCG
>JBFGQG010000117.1:0-8873 GCA_041564295.1 Anaerolineales bacterium
AGGTCCATTTCCAGCTCCGCCTCATCCGGCAGGTATTTCCACAACGTTCGAACTGTCGGCAGCTTGTTGCTTTTCGCAAGAAAACCACGCAGATATTCTGCTGTCGTATCCGGCAGCAAGTACAGCCCGGCAAAGACGACAAGTGCCTGCTTGGCGACATCGTCCCAATGAGAATCCTGTCCCCAGCGACCATTATTTAGATAAGAACGAAGGTAGGAAGGATCAGGCAAGTCCCAGACAAGACGCAGAACCCGTGATTCTTCGAGGATATCCAATAGGGACGGCGGTTTCTTTCCAAGTTTTTCGACGTCTTCCACGAGACGCGTCCAGGACGTTAAGATTTTGTCCAGGACAACGCGGTAAATATTTTCGCTTTGGGTTTCACCGCTTTTCACGGCTGGATGCTGCTCCCGGATCGTTCGAAGCATCCGGTTGGCGTGCAGGCGCGTTGCCAACCAGAATTCAAGGTCGGAGGTGAGCAGGTCGACCTGCCCGATCTCGCGTAAGTACAGACGAACCGGGTCATTATCCAATTGGGCGATCTGGCGATCGATTTCCTCGCCGGCTTCGCGTTCTTCTTCTGATTCAGTCTTTGCTACGCTCGGAAAGTCAAATTTAAAATCGCCTGAATCTTCAGAGTCAGCTTCCAGAAGCTCAACAGGCGGTAAATTTCGGTCTTCTTCATTGTTGACTGATTCATCGTCGCGCGGATCTTTAAGTTCGTCATCCATACTCATCAATCATAACTCCACTGTACTTATCCGTTCAAAATAGTTCGATCAAAAGTCTGCTGCAGCGCCTTATCGATCAAGCGTTGGGTGGTCATATGCTCCTGCATAGTTTTCATATATTCTGCAACGAGAAGATCTCCCCGTTCCTGGGCATCCTCCATTAAATAACGCAGGTGAGAAATGCGTTCATGGACATTTCTTTTCCGCAAATCCAGGATCGCCCGCAGAAGCTCTTCAAGCAGACGGCTCTCATTCTCAGGCAGTTCGTTGGTCTTCTCAAGGATTGCATCCGCCTGGTCGTGGAGGTTTAACGGGAGGCTGCCGATCACGACATGCTGCGGCACGTCGAAATCCTGGTCGACAGCGTGCAGGATCACTTTCATCATATCCTGATGGCCCGAGTCCTGGAAATCCGCTGCCGACAAACGGGCCAGGTTTGCCCTTTTGAGTGCACGGTCCATTCGAAAAGTGTATTGCGGATGGCGTATGAGCACACCAAGGCAAAATTCTTCGATACCGCGGCCTGAACTGAACGGCAGCAACGGCTCCGACCGATTCACAGGAGCTGCATTTCGTTTCATCTGCCCTTGCTGTCTGCTGCGCGGCGGCCTCGCTCTTCTGACTGGGCCCGTGTCCATCAGGAGCGCGCGCTCGTCCACCCGGATGAGCCTGGCGAGACGTTGGGTAAACGTATTACGCTCAATCGCGCTGGGTAAGTCGTTGATGAGCGGCATGACCTGATTAGCAATTTCCGACTTGACTTTCGGATCGTTCAGGTCCCGCCCTTCCGCAAGCGTATCCATGACGTGCGCAACGACAGGGCGGGCATTTTTAAGGATCTTGCGCCATTCTTCGGGATCTCGGTTCACCACTTCATCCGGATCTTCACCCTCCGGCATCGTCGCAATGCGGATGTCCGCTTGCAGGCGGGCTTCTTGCCGCAGGAGGCCGCGCGGGTCAAAACCAATCTCGGTTTCACGATCCAGGGTCTCCCGGGCCAGTTGAAGCCCACGAAGTGTTGCCCGGTTGCCGGCTGCGTCCGCATCGAGTGCCAAAACGATCCTTTTCGCCCGGCGTTGGAGCAGGCGCAGCTGGTGTTCGGTCAGCGCCGTACCCATCGGGCTGACGGCGTTCGTAAATCCGGCCTGGTGCAGGGCGATCACGTCCATATACCCTTCGACGATCACGGCGGTCTCATCGGCCCGAATGGAGCGGCGCGCCTGGTCGAGGCCGAACAGGATGTGGCTTTTATCGAACAGGACAGATTGGGGTGAGTTCAGGTACTTCGGGATGCCGTCCCCCTCCAATGTCCGGGCGCCAAAACCGGACATCCGGCCGCGCTCGTCCCGGATGGCAAAGGTAACGCGGTTCCTGAAACGGTCCCACGTTTTCCCGTCCTCGCGTTTTGTCACCATCCCGGCCTCGATCATGTCTTCCAGTGAATAGCCGCGTTCGGTCAGGTGATTGATGCAGAGGTCCCAGGCATTTGGAGCAAAACCCAAACCCCAGAGTTCAATGGTTTCCTGCATGATCCCGCGGTCCTGCAGGTAACGCAGGGCTGTAGCGCCAGCCTCTGTTTTGAGGAGCTGGTGCCTGAAAAAAGCGACTGAATCCTCAAGGAGTTCGCGCAGTCGTTCGTGCTCTTCTCGTTGGACTTCTTCTTCCGGTGTGAACTGCCGCAGCTCGACGCCGGATCGATCTGCAAGATAGCGGAGCGCCTCCGGGAATTCCCATCCCTCTTTTTTCATCACAAAATTGAAGATATCTCCGCCCTCGTTGCACTGGCCGAAGCAGCGCCAGGTACCGGATTCCGGAAAGACGGCGAAAGCAGGCGTGCGCTTGTTGTCATGAAACGGGCAAAAACCGCTGTAGTTGCGCCCTGACCGGCGAAGTTGGACCGTCTCCTGGACCAGATCAACGATATCTATACGAGCTTTAATTTCATCAATGTTATTCATCTTTGTGTGATTCAGGCCCGGCGACGATAAGGAAGACCGGGTTCCCCCGGCAATTCAGGAAAAAACGTTAGTGAGTGCCGTTCCGTGTATTATATCGCGCTTATGACTCAGCCCCTGCCTGAATCACACGAGAATTATCTCCCCTCCTCGATCTTCACGAATCAGACCTTACTACGGTTTTGTTGTAGAATTAATCAAATAACTTGTTAATCTTCCAGGTATAGAATATATCCAGGTTCACGTTTCAAAAAATGACCAGGACGGTAATATGAAATCAACTGCCCGCATCACGCGGTTACTGATCATCCTAGCGGGACTGTTATTTGCCGCAGCAGCACGGCCTGCACCATCCGTCCCCCTGTGGGACGGGGGCGGCTTCCCAACCGCAACCCCGACATTCACCCCTGTCCCGACGAATACGCCTGAACCTACCGCAACGAATACGCCAATTTTTCTGGAACCAGCCCCCGAAATCACTACAGCCCCTGATTTCCAGGTATCCACCCAGGTCCCTCCCCAGGTACCGGAAACCGGCACAGCCAATCCGCTTATCCCTGTTGCTTACATCGCGTTGTTCATTTTCCTGGTCGTGGGTATCTGGATGCTGTTTAGCCGGAGAGGGCAGAATCCATGACCGCACCACGACCTTACATTTATCTCCACAACGATCCAGGTTATCTGCGCATCAGTGGAGACGACCGGATCGACTTTATCCAGCGCCAGTCAACAAATGATGTGGAGAACCTGCCCCCTGGTCGGCATATATCAACCGTTCTTACGAACCCGGGCGCACGGATCATCGACATTCTGCAGATTTTTCAAGAAGATGAAAACACGATCGGCGCGCTAACACTGCCAGGCCGGGGCTCGAGCACCGCTTCTTTTCTGAAGCGGCGCATTTTCTTCATGGACAAGGTCACGGTGACAGACGCAAGCGACAAAATCATCCTTGCAGATATAGAAGGCGATGGTGCTGAGAATCTGCTCGTAAAGATCACAGCATCCCTCCCGGAGGACGGGGAAATCATCCCTGCTTCTATTTCCGGTGTGGATGTCCTGCTTGCCGGGCAGCGAGGCCCAGGCGGAAAGAGCTACCGCATCATCGGTCCGATTGAAAAAGAAGCGAATTTGCAGACCGCCTTAAAAGAGGCAGGCCTGTCCCAGATTTCTTCGCAAACCTACGAAACGCTCCGAATTACTGCCGGAATCCCTGGCGCTACCGGTGAGTTGATTGAAGATTACACGCCGCTCGAGACAGGTCTCGGACCGCTGGTCTCATCCACGAAAGGCTGCTTCACAGGCCAGGAAGTCTTGGCTCGCCAGATCACTTACGATAAAGTCACACGCAGCCTCGCCGGCGTGGAATTAGACGGTCTGGCGGAAGCTGGTGCTCGCGTTCTCGTGGCAGGCCAGAACGTCGGCACGCTCACTTCTTATGTAGAATCGGGCTCGAACGGTCACCTCGCCCTGGCCGTCATTAAAAAACCGCACTATGAGCCCGGAACAGAAGTGATTATTGAATTCAACGGAAAAAAGGTAAGTGGGGTTGTCCGGGAGCTTCCGTTTTCGAACATAAACTAGATCTTTGAGATTGATGCCCATATTTTATGGCGGTCCAACGGACACGCTGAAGTTATGATTCTCCAATAACTCACTGTTTTTCACCCCGCAACGACAATTCGGCAGTTTCAGTTGCCGAACAGCGGGCCTAACTTCTGGAGGGTACTGTGTGGCATCGAAGACGATTTTTCCCCGGTAAAGGATTGCTTTTTCTCTTCTTTCTGATCTTCATGTTCGGTGGATTCGGGAAGTCGGGGATGGGGGGATTTATCGTCCCCATGCTGATCATCTGGATCGGCGGCTCGATTCTCTTCTCCGCAATCGGTTCCACGACATCTCGAAAATTCGAACCTCGCCAGAGAATCTATCCAAAACGCGAAATCCGAGTGGTCAGACCCTCTGAACGGCCCGCTGTTAAACCTGTAGCGAAAGCTGTCGCTACGCCGGCACCGCAGCCCCAGGTGCGCAGCCTCGCTGGCGTACCGTCAACCTGTAAAGCCTGCGGGGGACCGGCCAATGAGACTACCGTGCAATGGCGCGGCAGCAAACCGTACTGTGGATTTTGCGGAACGGGATTCTAGGCCTTTGAAAAAAGCTAGAAAATTATCCAGTATCGAGTGATGATCTTGAGATATAAAAGCAGAGGCATGATCTAACTGGTTTCCATACGTTTTTTGCGAACGCTTGCAGGTGAATTAATCGGAATAAACCTGTATCCCCTGGTGAGCAGCATTAGAGCTTGATTCAACCCGGCTTCCCATTGAGAACCATGATTAACTGCCCAGGGCTGCCTCAATCCCAACGACTACATCGCAGGTAGCCGGCATACGGCCGCCTTCCGAAGCACAGCGGTCCTCGATGGCTTTGCGAATTATTTCCGATAACGGCATCCAATCCCCTTCTGCCATTCCCGGCCAGTTGTACACCAGTGTTGCCAGCGAATCTTCAGGATGAAGCCCGCCATGGACGCCCGTGATCTCGCCACCGAAATAGTAACCGTCTGAATAATTGCTGATCAAAATGAGGTCCCCCGAGACCCGGTTGACATGGTGTACCAGGCGGTTCACCGGGTCAGTATAGAGGCTGTTCGGTTGTCCTGCGAACCATTCATCGATTGAAATGACCTCTCCTCCAGGTGTCAGCGCATCGAATGGCGCATCCCAACCCTTGCGCTCGACGTTCCGAATTAAAACCCCGGCAAGCGCCCCGCGCAATTCTGTCGCATATCGCCCGGATTCGTGCGCTTCCCAGAAGGCCTTCGCAACCGGGAGAACGTCACGGTCGAAAACAGGCTGTTCAGCCCAATGACCGGTTTTATTCCGGAGATATACATAAGCGAGCCCGCCGTTCAGGGCCATAACGGCATCGCAATCGGGGTCTTCGCCAGGGTAATCGTGAACATCCAGACCAAGGGCAGAGAATAAATGTGCGACTTCCCTGTCAAACGGAAAACCGATTTTGAGCGAGTGGGCGTCGTCCGGGATAACGCGGATCTGGCCGTGATCCGAAAAAAGTACGACCAGTGGAGGGTTTTCAACGAGTGTTGATACCGCATGCCAGACCTGCCCAACCATTTCATCCACGTGTTCGACCAGATAATTTCGCTGTGCAGGGACCGGACCATAGGCGTGGGAATCATGGTCCAACCCCATGAAATACAGGGTGGTCAGATCAGCCAGGCCATTTTCCGAAATATCGTCCAGCAGCTGCTCGACGATATGGTGGTCGTATTCACGCGAAGACATCCCGAAGAGATCACCGCCTTTTGTAAACCTGGCGATGTTCGCAAGCCTGGGTCTCAGCCAGCGAGTGGCGCCTTTCGCATACATATTGCCGGCCACGACGCTTGTCCGCCCCTTCGAAGCCTGTCTCTCGTAAATCGTTGATGCAGTCAACTGGCGGCTGGCGAGTCCGTGGGTAAAGACGAGCACGGCATCATCGACTGCCAGCGTGTCTCCAACATCAAAGGCAAAGTGGCGAGGCAATCCATTGTTGTGAAAACCAAATCGATCGAAATACTGGTTGCCGGGGATGCCGTGGCCAGCCGGGTGCGCACCGGTAAACAGGCAGGCCTGTGAGCAGAATGTGATACTCGGTGCCGGTGCGGTCACATCCATATGCAGTCCGCCACCGACGAGGCGTTCGATATGAGGGATCGCGCCGTCCGCCAGCGCGGAACGAAACACGTCAGGCCGCAGCCCGTCGACGTCGATCAAGATACATTTTTCGGGGGTCATAAGAAGAGCGGTCAGACACCTACAAGCAGCGCGCGCGCCGGTGCGCCATCTGCGCCGGCGATTTTCAGCGGCAGGCAATAGAGCGTGTAACGCCCTGGCGCGACCTCGGACAGATCCAGGCCTTCAACAATAACGATGCCCGCTTCAAGCAATACAGTATGGGTTGGCTGGACATCTTCAAAAGGCGCAACGGACAGATAATCCACGCCGATCAGCTTCACGCCGCGCTGGATCAGGGATTCAGCTGCAGCCGGATCGAGCGCGACGTAATTAGGGTTAAATGCGCTGCTGTTTGTTGCCCAATGATCGGAATTTTTCGTTTTAAACAGGACCCGGCGCGTCCTCGGCGGAATATCCGCTGCATTGACGACTTCTTTAGTAATCAGGTCGACATCCGGCAAATGGACCACGTAAGCGCGACCCGTAAGAAGTTTGAGCGGCAAGTTATCGACAGTATCACCGTCCTCTAAAAAGTGAAATGGGGCATCAACGTGCGTACCCGTATGGGCGCTCAATTCCAGGCGCGTGACATTCGATACAGCCCCCTCTTCGATTTTCGAGACTCGCTCGGAGACAATTTTCGGGTCTCCCGGCCATACGACAAGGTCCGGCGAAATCGTCAATGTCACGTCGTAAATACGCATGTGGTTAATATATATTAGGTTAAATAATTCCGCAAACGAGTCTCCCTCGTAATTTTACAGGACTAAGGTACTGTGTTTAATTTAACAGGCAGCTAAATCAACTAAATGCTGACCCTTCGAAGCACTTCCCTATCGACCGTCACGCCCAGCCCAGGCAGATCGGGGACGTTAATTGTACTGTCCTCGTTCAGCCGAAACCGTTCATTTGTGATGTCATGCTCATAATAACGGTCGGTCGCAGAGATATCTCCGGGAAACCGGAAGTTTTCCAGCGCAGCAAGCGCCAGGTTGGCTGCCCGGCCGATGCCCGTCTCAAGCATACCGCCGCACCAGACCGGCACACCCTGAGATCGACAAATTTCGTGGATAGCAACGGCGTTTAACAATCCGCCGACGCGCCCTTCCTTGATGTTGATCACCCTGCAGGCCCCCATATCCAGCGCTTGCGCCGCGTCTCTGGGACCCATGATACTTTCATCCAGGCAAAGCGGGGTTTTAAACGCCTTTTGCAGCTTGTGATGGTCCCAAAGGTCGTCTTCTGCCAGCGGCTGTTCAATCAGGAGCAGGCCGAAGTCATCCAGCGGGAGCAAGGCATCGCCTCTTTTATGCGGATCGGCGTGATCGAGCGCGTATGCAGAGTTCGCGTCTACCTGCAGCGGTAATTCCGGGAACGCCGACCGTACAGCCTGCACATCCTCGACATCTCGCCCCGGCTTGATCTTCAACTTGACGCGTCCGTACCCGTCTTCCAGGTAAGCCGCAACGGTTTCGACCAATAGCTCCGGCGAGGCCTGCAGCCCGACCGAGACGCCAACAGGCACGCGTTCTCGAGCAGCACCCAGCAAATCCTTCAAAGATCGTCCAGTGCGTTTGCCTTCCAGGTCCCAGAGAGCCATCTCGAGTCCGGATTTTGCCATCTGGTGCCCGCGGATCCAGGCGACTTTTTCGCAAAATTCAGCCGGCCCGGCCAGGTCTTCACCAATCACCGCAGGGATGATGAAGTCATTGAGGATGTGGAGGGCCGTTCCAGTCGTCTCGTAGGAATAACCGGGGTCGGCGTCTGCCGGGCATTCGCCCCAACCGGTCAGTCCTTCTGAAAGGATTTCAACGATGACACAATTGCGGTGAGTCGCCCGCCCGAAAGAAGTTTCGAAAGGCGAGACGAGCGGCATGGAAAGATGGTGAAGGATAATTTTTTCGATTTGCATGGCGGCTCAGGATTGTTTGCTGAAGGCGGCAAGACGGCGCTCTCCGTCGCTCAAGAGATAGAAACTGCGGGGGCTTTCTCCGCCTGTGAACACGAAATCCGTGACCAGGTAGCCGCGCGCGAACAGGGACAAGAAGACCTCCCGGGTGTGCAGGCGCCAGCGCAGGGCCAGGTCAGGGTCCGCATCGCGTAGCAACTGGATATCCGGGGGGATTTCGACGAGGTAGAATGGCGGCTGTTTCTCCGGCACCGGGACATCTGCGCCAAGTTCTGCAGCGACAGTTTCGATCAGCCAGGTATTTTCCGGTGGGAGCGGGAATCCTGCACTGGAAATCTTCGTCGGGTTGACGATTTCCGCCCCGGCTGAAAAATAATCGCCCAGTTCGAGCGGACGCCTGGGTCGGGATTCGAGGCGGTTGTTCACTCTCGGAGAATTGACCCACCAATCAACTGAAAACCGGTCTGACGGCATGCCGGCATTGATTACGTCTGTCATCTCGCCGTAATAATCCTGTAAATACGTGCTGCAAACCGCA
>JBFGQG010000118.1:0-8847 GCA_041564295.1 Anaerolineales bacterium
CTACGCCAACCTGAGCGTGATCATCAAGCTCTATGCCCTCCAAAACCGGCAGTACAAGACCTGCCCCCCGATGGTGGTCGATCCGTCCCGTGAATACCGGGCGACCGTTTCCACCGAAAAAGGTGATATTGTGATCGAGCTCCTGCCGGAGAATGCGCCACTGGCCGTGAATAATTTCGTTTATCTTGCGCAGGACGGATTCTATGATGGGATCACCTTCCACCGCGTGTTCCCTGGATATATTGCCCAGACCGGCGACCCCAGCGGGACCGGATTCGGTGGGCCCGGGTATGCTTTCGTCCGGGAGGACAACGGTCTGCAGTTTGACAGGGCCGGTGTCGTCGCGATGGAGACCGAGTTAAACGGCAGTCAATTTTTCATTACCTACGATCCGCTTCCCTCATTAAATGGAAGCTATTCAATATTCGGGTACGTGGTCACCGGTTTCGATGTGCTCGAAAAATTAACCGCCAGGGATCCGGGCAGCGGACTGAACCTGCCTCCTGGTGACATCATTACAGCAGTTATCATCGAAGAGCGCTAGCTGCACCTTGCGCATAAATTAAGGTAAAATCGTTTCCTCTTTGTTCTTCATCAACGAATCCCAGGAGATTTTATTATTATGGAATTCTTTCAAACGCTAATCGATCTGTTCATCCATCTGGATGAGCATCTGAGCAATATCATCCTGCAGTTCGGCGGCTGGACTTATCTGATCCTTTTCCTCATCATTTTTGCCGAGACCGGTTTTGTCGTTACGCCTTTCCTGCCGGGCGATTCGCTCCTGTTCGCGATCGGGGCCTTTGCCGCAAACGGATCACTCAACCTCGTTCTGTCCATCGTCCTGCTCCTCGCAGCCGCCATTATCGGTGATACTGTGAATTATTCCATCGGACATTACATCGGGCCGCGTGTTTTTAGCGACAATATCCGTTACCTGAAAAAAGAACACCTCGAAAAAACCAGGCGATTCTACGAAAAACATGGCGGAAAGACGATAATCCTCGCACGGTTTATTCCGATCATCCGTACATTTGCACCTTTCGTTGCCGGGGTTGGTGTGATGGATTACAAACGCTTTGTCGCGTTCAACGTCATTGGTGCGTTTATCTGGGTACCGCTCTTTACGCTGGCAGGTTATTACTTTGGAAACCTGCCGTTCGTGCAGAAAAACTTTGAGTACGTGATTCTCGTGATCATCTTCCTGTCCGTTCTGCCGGCGGTTTACGAATTAATTAAAGAACGCCGCGAAACCGCAAAACACCAGGCTGAAACGGCCTGAAAAGACACGGTCTGAACAATTCACGCAGCGGCTGGAAGGCCGCTGTTTTTTATAATTTCTAAGCTCCTTACTCACTCAAAAACGGTAAACTTTCTTATAGGTATTTTGAATTTATTATCGAATTATGCTATCCTGAGACCGAGGCTGAAATGAGCAAAATTGATAAGCTGCATGCAGAATTGTTCGATCCTCAGGAAAAAACCCGGACGAAAGCTGTCCGAGAACTCGCCAGGATCGGACCCGCCGCGGCAAAAGCGATCGAAACGGCTTTGCGTGACGAAGAACAGTCCATCCGGCGTCTCGCTGCAGCAGCATTAGGCAACTATGCCGTACCGGAAAGCGTCAAAGCGCTCCTGCCGATCCTGGGCGATGCAGACCTTGAAGTGCGGCGGGCAGCAGCATGGGCCCTGAAAAAGATCGGCGTGCCGGCAATCGAACTGTTGATCAGCGGACTGCATAGTTCCGACACCAACGTTCGAGCAATGGCGGCATTCGTACTGGGGGAAATCGGCAATAAGTGGGCCCTGGACCCGTTGATTTACAACCTCGGCGATCGCCATCCCATTGTTCGAGAACAGGCTGCCACCGCTCTCAGCAAGTTGGGCGAACCGTATGCGATAGATTTTCTCGTCGACGCGCTCGCTGACACCGAAAGCACCGTCCGGGCAGCTGCTGCAGAAGGCTTGAAACGCTTCGGCGACCAGGCCGTCAATGCGCTGAACACAATGCTTCAGGATCCGGACTGGCTCCAGCGCGTCAATGCGCTTTCGGCGATGGGAAAACTCGGAAGCGATTTGTTCCTGGATAAGGTCATTCAGGCACTGAACGACCCGCATAAATCCGTGCGGCAGGAAGCCGTGGAATTGCTGGGTATTTGGAAAGATCCGACCGCAATCCTGGCGCTGGTAGAAAGCCTGGAAGATCCCGAACACGAAGTGCGTGCCGTCGCCGCCCTGTCGCTCGGTGAACTTGGGGACCTGCAGGCGCTCGAATCGCTGGTCAAGGCAAGTGAGGATCGGAATTTTGAAGTCCGCGCATATGTTGCTGCGGCTCTAGGTGAGATGAATGCGGAAAAATCCGTCTGGACGCTGATCCGAATGGTCGATGATTTCAACGAGGATGTGCGCGTCCAGGCAGTGTTCTCACTGGGAAAACTCAGGCATCCAAGAGCAGTCACCCCGCTGTTAATGGCGCTGCGGGACGAGAACGAGCAGGTGCGCGGCTATGCCGCCGACGCTCTCGGTAACATTGCCGACATCAGTGCAGCGCAAGGTTTGATCGATGTACTCGGCAGCCCGAATGAAGACCTGGCGGGACTGGCTTATTCTGCACTGGTCCGGTTGGGAAAGGAGGCCGAGCCGGCGTTGAAAAGCGCTACCCAACATCCTGATCCGGACGCGCGCAGGCGCGTGAACGAACTGCTCGACAGGCTGTATGCAAGCGATATCAAACGTCCTGCGACCGGTCCTCTGCCCGTAATCGGCCAAGTACTGAAGAGGATCACTGGCCGGTTGCCGGAACTGGAAGACTACTAATCCCCAACAAGTTTCTGGACTTTCTCATTCACCATCAATTTGAAAACGTCCGGGCGTGAATAATGCCCGCAGACATCGAACGTCATCAACTCTTCCGTGACGCGCCCGGGATCGATTTCTGCTGTCACCAGCTGCTCGGTATTGTCCGCCGGTCCAGCCAGGTATTTCCCGTCCGGTCCGATGATCGCCGATCCGCCGGACTGCCATTCATTCCCCGGCATTTTATCGAGCAACGGGAGGCCGGGTGGGAGATGCTCTCGCCGTAAAATGCCGCCCACTGCGATCACGAACGTCCGACCTTCGAAAGCATAGCTGCGAGATGCGACCTGGTGGATATCGTGAACTGTCGGCCAGACAGCAGCATGCACGAGTTCGTCTTTCGCATGCAGCGCTTGCCTCGCGAGCGGCATCCAATGCTCCCAGCACACCAGGCCGCCCACTCGTCCGATTGAAGTGTCAACGACAGAAAGGGTCGACCCATCTCCACGGCCCCAGATCATTCGCTCAGTGTAGGTCGGGACGAGTTTGCGGTGTTTTCCAAGAATTTCTCCATCCTCAGAAATATAGAGCATACTGTTGTACAGTGTGCGCCCTTCTTTCTCGTTCAGACCCATCACGACGTTAACCCGGCCCTTCTGTGCGGCTGCACAAAGCCTGGTAATCTCTCCAGAGCGGGCGTCAGGACTGTTCTCGAACAACCTGCGGAACACGGCTTTAGAATCGGCGTTGTCCCATAATGCGGCTTCAGGCGCCGTATCGATCCATACTGGGTAGCCGGTCAGCCAGGTTTCAGGGAAGACGACGAGACGAACGCCGAGACGGCCCGCTTCAGCGATCCATTTTTCAGCTATTTGCAGGCTTCCAGCAAGATCGAGGAACGCCGGTGCGACCTGTGCAGCAGCGACGAGATGCTTTTCTGGCATATTGACCTCTTCCAGAGAATTCTGATGTGTTTAATTTTGGGCGATGCCCAGCAAATGGGCGATTTCCTGCATCACGCGTTCGGCTACGGATGATTTCTGCTGAAGCAGTAAAGCATCGATCCGCCCGTCGGCGAACAACAGGGTCACGCGGTTCCTGTCGGCCTCGAAACCTGCGTCTTCTGCGCTGATATCGTTAGCAACAATGAGATCCAGGTTCTTTTTAGACAGTTTGGCCTGGGCATTTTCAATTAGATTCTGACTTTCAGCAGCGAAACCGACTGCGATGCGAAGCGAATTACTTTTCCCTTTTTCCTTACTGACCGCTGCAAGGATGTCCGGCGCAGCTTCAAGCTGGATCTCAGGCATGCCGGCGTCCTTCTTGATTTTCTGCGCGGCAACATCTGCCGGACGAAAATCGGCGACAGCAGCAGCCATCACCAGAACGTCGGCATCCTTTACGGCAGTTTCAACCGCAGCGAGCATCTCGCCGGATGACCGGACGTCCACGCGCTGGGCGCCTGGCGGTGTGGGTAAGGAAACGGGCGCACTGATTAAGACGACATCGGCGCCCAGATCCAGTGCGGCCTGCGCCAGTGCAAATCCCTGCTTGCCTGAAGAGCGGTTGGTAATGACGCGCACAGGGTCGATCGGTTCTTGCGTTCCCCCGGCCGTGACAACGACCTTGATCCCTCCGAGCGGCCCACCTGCCGACAATTCTTTGCGGATTATGCCAAGAAGCTCATCCGGTTCCACCATTCGCCCAACACCAAGCTGGCCGGAGGCAAGGTGTCCGCTGACAGGCCCTGCGATCTTAATTCCCCAGGTCTCGAGCGTTTTGATATTTTGCTGGGTGGCCGGGTGTGCCCACATGCCGCCGTCCATCGCAGGGGCGATGAGCACCACGTTCCGCATGGCCAGGGCGGCGACCGTCAGAAGGTTGTCCGCCTGGCCGCGCGCTAATTTGGCTATCGTATTGGCTGTGGCGGGTGCAACGACCATCAGGTCTGCTGTTTCTGCCAGGCCGATGTGGAGGACATGGCCTGCGTCGCCCCATAAATCATCATCGGTGTAGGCTCGCCTCGCGGTAACGGACTGGAAGGTCAGGGGGGAAACAAATTTGGTTGCAGCATGTGTCAGGATAACGTCTACATCTGCGCCGTACTGACGCAGTTTCGACGCAAGATCAGCAGATTTATAGCAGGCGATCGATCCGGTCACGCCGAGAAGGATATGTTTATTAGAAAGTGGTGTCATAAATTCATCCGATTAATACGATCATAACGTGAAATAAGAATCAGGAAGGGTGGTTTAGTCACCTCGGGAGAGATGGATAATATAGAAGTGAGACTTCTAAATGAAGCTTTGCTTCTCGAAGTCTCACTCCTCGTCCGATTTGCGGTTTAACTTTACGTTTTTAATGTGAAATCGCTCTTGGAAGTGCCTTGGCCTGTGAGACCCAGTCTTCGACCTGGCTTTGTGAGGGCAGCTGCCGGCAAAGTTCTTTCTCTGCATTTACGATCGCCATTTTTTTGTACAGGTTGGCTGCATTCCGATTACCGAGTTCGGGGACGCTGTCGACGCCTGCTTCTTCCAGCAAATCGGCGTATTCAGAGCCAACACCTTTGACGCGAAAAAGATCGGCATGATTGGCCCATTCGAGGATGAGCGCTTCGGAGATACCGGTGGCTTCGGCAAGGACCTGGCGGCCTTTCTTCGTGCCGGCAGCTTTCAACAAACTGTCCGTTGAACGCACTTTTGCCGCGCGCAGTTTTGCAGCATACGCAGGGCCAATACCTTCAATGGTTTCTAGCTTTCCCATGTTGACCTCCTATCGAGTGGTTCGGGGGTGGCGCAGGACGCGCCTATCTTTCAATTTAGATTCTAACAATAGTTGGAAGAATAACCTGGGATTTCAAGAATCGCTTATTTTAATCAGACAAAAGAGTACATTCTTCAGGCTGGAATGCTGCCGGGAGTCCGCCTGTGCCAGTCTGTGGCTTGCTGGTATGCGTGGACATCAGAAAACAAGCGGCCCTCCTCGAAATGACGCCCCATCAACTGCATCCCGACAGGCAGCCCCTCTGAATCAAAGCCGACTGGGAAGCTCAATCCTGGTACGCCGGCCAGGTTTGCAGGCAGCGTAAAAACGTCCTCAAGGTACATTGCGAGCGGATCGTCGGTATGCGAACCGAGCTCGAAGGCCGTTGTGGGTGCTACGGGGGCTGCGAGGACGTCTACCTGTTCAAAGGCCCGGTCAAAATCCTGCCGGATCAGCGTGCGCACTTTCTGTGCCTGGCCATAGTAGGCGTCATAATAACCGGCGGAAAGTGCATACGTTCCAAGCATGATCCGTCTCTTGACCTCTGCACCGAATCGCTCACCGCGAGTCTCGAAAAAAACGTCCCACATGCCTCCTCCAGCAACCCTCGGACCGTACCGTACGCCCTCAAAACGCGCCAGGTTCGCCGAGGCCTCTGCAGGAGCGATCAGGTAGTACACTGGCAGTGCGTATTTCGTATGCGGCAGCGAAACCTGAACGACTTCAGCGCCAAACGATGCGAGCATTTCGATCGATTGCCGCACGACCTTTGCGACGTCAGCCTGGATCCCATCGATGAAATATTCATCCGGGACGCCGATCCGAAGCCCTTTTAAAGAGTGATCTGAATTGAACGCCATCAAAGGCAGCGGAATATCTGAACTGGTCGAATCCAGCGGGTCGTGGCCGGCGATGATTTTGAATACGGCTGCCGCATCCTCAGCAGACTGTGCGAGCGGTCCGATGCAATCCAGCGAAGAGCCGTAAGCGACCAGCCCATACCGTGAAACCCTTCCATAGGTCGGCTTGAGGCCGGTAACGCCGCAAAATGAGGCCGGCTGCCGGACGCTGCCGCCTGTATCGGAACCTAACGCAGCCGGGACGAGCCTCGCAGCAACAGCAGCAGCAGAGCCTCCGCTGGAGCCGCCGGGAACGCGCCTCAGGTCCCACGGGTTTCGGGTCGGTCCATAAGCGGAATTTTCTGTCGAAGAGCCCATCGCGAATTCGTCTGTGTTCGTCTTGCCGAGGACAACTGCACCGGCTTCCTTCAGCCGTTGGACTGCAGTAGCATCGAACGGTGGATGAAAGCCTTCCAGGATGCGGGAACCGCAGGTAGCGGGCATTCCGTTGACCGTGATCACATCCTTGACGGCAAGCGGGATGCCGCTGAGCGTTGTGACAGGCTCGCCATCCGCGCGTTTTCTGTCGCTTGTATCCGCCTGCGCGAGAGCAGCATCGGCGTCAACGTGTAGAAAGGCGTGCAGATCGGGATCCACGGCCTCGATCCGCGCGAGGTAGGCCTGCGTGAGTTCGCGGCTGGAAACCTTGCCGGCCGTGAGCAGACCGGCAAGCTCAGTAATGGACTTAGAAACAAGTTCAGACATAAGAGGGCTTCGGCGGGTCAGTCGAAAATTGGCGGGACACGGAACTGGTCGTTGTCCCAGTCCGGTGCGTTGCGGCGGAGTTGTTCAAGACCGAGTCCCGGACGCGGTTCGTCCTCTCTCAGGCTGGCATGCACAGGCAGCACACTGGATGTAGGGGCGATGCCTTCGGTATCCAGCTCGCCGAGCTGAGCGACGTGGTCGAGTATCGCGGACAGCTGTTCCCTGTACCTCTCGATCTCGTCTTCGCTCAGTGCCAGGCGGGCGAGATGAGCGATATGTTCAACTTCTGCGCGCGTGAGTGACATGGTTATGTGCCAGTGGAGCCGGGTTTGAACGTCATCAAGACCAGCTGGACCAGAAAATAGGTTGCAAAAAGGAACCAGATTACCTGCTCATACACTATTGAGGAAGTCAGTGCCAGGCCAAGAGAGAACAGGAAACCAGCGAGGTATAAACCGCGCTGTGGCCCCGCACGGTTGAGTTCGCTGCGCAGGCCGGTTTTATTGACCGAAGCCTGCCAGCTGGACCAGCTCACAATTGCAAGCGCAAGCGCCAAGGCAACGATCCAAAAAGTGTTGAAAAGGAGGTTTGCCCAATCAATCATCATGATACCTGGATAAAAATGAGGCCGGAAAGACGACTTAGTCTCTTATATCACAAATCCGGATTTCGCACAGTTATTCCTCGAAAGTGACTACGACGATCATCCCCCAGCGCAGTCGCGGATCGAAATTATCCAACAAAATGCGGGCGGTGTACGTCACATCGCCACGCTTCTCTTCGAATAAATCGCTGATGTCCTCCACCGTCCCGGTTAAAACGACGTCCGTGAGTGAATCAGGTGTAACGCTGACCGGTTGGCCGACCGCTACGTTAACGACCTCGATTTCCGTCAGGTTGTCCGTTTCGACATACCAGCTTGAGAAATCCGCGATCTGGACCACCGGCACACCCGGCGTGACCTGTTCGCCGGCGATAAGATCAATTTCAACAACTGTCCCGGTGATCGTCGCGACCAGATCAAGATTATCCAGGTTGGATTGGGCTGCTGCGAGGTTGGTCTGGGCTGTCAGGATCCGCTGTCCGGCCGTTTCAATACGTGCCTGGGCGGCCTTGATGCGCGCTTCAGCGAGAGCAACGTCGTCCGGGTCTGGCCCGTTGAGCAGCTCATTATAGTCCTGCTCCGCCTGTTCGAGCTGGGCATTGGCGATCGCCAGCTCGGCTTCGCCCTGTGAAATATCAAAATCGTTCGATGTATCGATCAGGGCGTTGTAGACGCGTACCGCCGCATCGTACGATTTCTGCGCCTCAGCCAGTTTTTGCTGAAAAGCTGCGCGTACGAGATTATCAGCGGGTTTATTTTCATAAGGTTCGAAGTTCTCTTTGGCTCTTTCCAGTGCATTCTCTGCCAGCACGACCTGCGTGAACGCCAGGTCGATGTCGGTCTGGCTTGCCGCCGAGGTCAGATAACCGAGGTTGCGGTTTGCATTGTACTGGCGCTGGCGCGCGTCCTTCAGCGCTTGCTGTGCGAGGGTCGCCTGCTGAGGCCAGTTCTCGTTAAGCGCTTCCAGGGCCAATTCTGCTGAAAGCAAGTCTGCTTCTGCGGCGACTTTTTCCAGTTCTGCTGCAGAGATTTCCAGCTGCGCGCCTGCAACCGCAGCTTCCAGGATTTCACGATCACCTA
>JBFGQG010000119.1:0-8789 GCA_041564295.1 Anaerolineales bacterium
CGACCAGCGCCAACTGGCTCAGTGCCTGGATTTCGTTTGGAGGCCTTCCCCCGGCATTGGCCCGCTGCGCCAGTGCAGCAAGCGTGTTCGCGGGGTCGGAATCGTTCAGCAAGGCCAGCCGGGACTGGCTGCGGGCGGCGTCTACGTTGTAGAGATACGAAAGCGCAATCAGCGTTCGGTACTCGTCCTTAGACGCCTCGTTGAGCGTTGCCGGTTCGGTGTCCGTGTAGCGGACAGGCGCGATATACCAGCCCCACAGGACTCCGGTTATGAGACCGATCACGAGGCCAGTGAACAGGTACCAGGGTCCGCGTTCGTCGCTCATGGTGCGGGATTCCAGGTTTGTAAAGCATCGCGCAGCTGCACGAGAAGATTTATATCGATGTCTGGATAACCCGCCTGCTCTGCAAAAATGATCGCCTGCTGGACGATTTGCGGCGCCGGGTCCTGCCCAAGGCGACCCAGGCGCTGCGCTGCAGCTGCCGGATCTTTTTCCAGCTGGTAGATTTCCGCAATCATGAGAACGTAATCCGAGCGGTAATCTAACCGCAAACTGTCCGGCGTTGTCTCTGCGACCTTCACAGGATTGACGATCCAGCTGTAGTACAGGCCAAAAGTCGCCCCGATGGCGATAGCGATCAGGAATTTCAACCAGCGCGACAAGGTGCGGTCTCCTCGCCAGTGATTTGAGCTGTGGGGGTGAAGAGGGGTAGCGGACTGGCGTTAAAGTCGAGTCTTGGCCCCAAAATGCTCGTTGAAAACATCATGACAACGATTGTGCCATATTTGAGAATGTGAGGGAAGGGCGAAATGAGAGTTTACCAATGTTCACCTGCTGAAGGCATGCGGACGCCCTTGCGTATGGCAGCTTTTACGCCGGTTCAAGTACAATTCGTGCATGCCCGGTTCCGCTGACCTCATCCGCCGTCGACGACATAGAGAGGCCCGGCGTGCGCGCAGTTCGCTGCAGAAATCACGGCGTGGGACGATCCTGGTCTTCACAGTGATCAGCCTTGTATTTGGACTCGCTGCTATCGGCACAGCCGTCGTCTACAGTGATCTCACGCGCAACCTCCCATCTCTGAACAGCCTGCCTATGATGCTCCACCCGGAAACCGGTCTGCTTACATCGCCCACGGTCATCACGGACAGAAGCGGCGAGGTGGTTTTGGCCGAACTCGGCGCTGGCGTGGGCTACCTGCCGACCGAGTTTTCAGGCCTTCCTCAGGTTTCACCCGAACTGCTAGACGCATTCATCGCCGCAACAGACCCAGGTTTCTGGGACCATCCGGGTTTCTACAGAACGACCTTGCTGCAGGGCAAGCGGGACACAATTCCACTGAAGCTTGTTTCTGAGCTGCTCTTCTGGCAAGAACCGGAGGGACCGCGCCGCATTATCCGGGAAGGTTTAATGGCTGCGCAGGTGATTGCGGAATTCGGCCGTGAGCAGGTGTTCGAGTGGTACCTGAATAGCGCGAATTTCGGGTACGAGGCCTTCGGCCTGGAAGCCGCTGCACGGTTGTATTTCGGTAAATCTGCCGGCCGGCTCACACTTGCTGAAGCGGCGATGCTTGCGGCAGTTGCGCAGGCGCCGGATCTTAATCCTTTCGACACGCCGGAACTGGCGCTCGCCCGCCGGGACCAGACCCTGCGGCAGATGCTCAACCTGGGAATGATCAGCCAGGAGGAGACGGAATCGGCCGTTACTTCGCCGCCTGGCATCCGTTCGGCGCCGGACGAACCGATTGACAAGTATGCCGCTTTTGTGAACCTCGTCCGGTCACAGGTTGCGAGGACGATTCCGCTCGAGGTTCTGGCGCGCGGCGGCCTGACGATCGTATCCACACTCGATGTCGATCTGCAGTCCGAGCTATACTGCACGGCAGAAACCCAGCTGTTCCGCCTGGGAGAAGGCAGTGCCTACTTACCGGAGGACTGCAGGGCGGCGCGTTTCCTGCCGTCACTGCCGGCATCCGAGATGCAAACAGGCGCGTTTTCTGCTGAAGGAGTAGTGCTGGACCCGCGTTCAGGCCAGATACTGGCCCTCGTTTCCATCGATTCGGAAAAAGGGCCCGCGCCGTCGACCGGTACGCACCAGCCTGGTTCAATCCTGACACCGTATGTATATCTCACGGCGCTGACGCGCGGTTTCAGCCCCGGGAGTCTCGTCTGGGATATCCCCGCTGCTTTAACGGCGGGTCAGGCCGGTTCACCAAATCTTGATGGTAAATTTCACGGCCCGATGCGGCTGCGATCGGCATTGGCGGGTGATTACCTTGTCCCGGCATTGAAATTGCTGTCCCAATTCGTGCCGGGGAACGTCTGGCGAACTGCGGCTCTTTCCGGCCTGCCCAGCCTGGCGGGAGAATCGGCCCCATTGCTGCTGAATGGGGGCGCATTATCCCTGGTCGAAATCACGCATGCGTACGGGGCGTTGAGCACCCAGGGTGTCGTAATCGGTTATGCAGACCCGACCGTACTCCTTGATCCAACGCCCCTGAGGCCAACAGCCGTAATACAGGTCTTCGATCGAGGTGGCCGCACATGGCTGGACGAAGGCCCTCCACAGGCACGTCCTGTCATGTCCGCGCCGCTGGCTTACGCACTTACGAACATGCTCAGTGATGAGACTGCGCGCTGGGCTGCGCTCGGACATCCGAACGTACTCGAGGTAGGTCGTCCAGCCGGCGTAAAAATGGGATACACACAGGATTTGTCGAGCGTCTGGACGGTCGGATTTACGCCACAGCTGGCCCTTGGGATCTGGTTGGGAGAGGACAGGGATGGATTGCAGGAGACCGGCCCGCTGGGCGCCGAAAATGGTTTGAAGTTTGATCCACGTGCTGCTGCAGGCGTATGGCACGCAGTTTTGAAATTTGCAGCAAGTGGTTTCCCGCCCGATGGTTGGACGATGCCGCAAGGAGTCAGTGAAATCGACGTGTGCGATCCGTCCGGTGAACTGCCCACGCCGGATTGTCCGGTGGTTGTGCGAGAGATTTTTCTGCAGGGCAACGAGCCCGTCCATTCGGACACCCTGTACAAGCGGATAGAAATCAACCGGGAGACCGGCTTGCTGGCTACGGTTTTCACCCCGCCGTCGTTAATCGAAGCGCGCGTCTTCTTCGTACCGCCGCCGGAAGCCCTGAGCTGGGCACAGCAAGCCGGGTTGGACATTCCACCAGAGAATTACGACCTCGTCAGCCGTCCTCCGTCGCCTGATCCGGAAGCCAGCCTGATGTTCCCCGAAATGTTTGCTTATGTTTCCGGTGAAATCCGCATTCGTGGTTCTGCGGAGGGTCCAGGTTTCCAATCCTACAGTGTGCAGGTGGGGCAGGGACTTAACCCGCAGCGCTGGCTCCAACTCGGTGACGTGTCTGATACGCCGGTATCGGGTGGAGAACTGGCGGTGTGGGATACGTCCGGTTTGAACGGTTTGTATGCGGTCCGCCTGCTGGTGGTGCGGGAAAACAATCTCGTTGCGACCCATATCGTCCAGGTAACGGTCGACAACCAGCCGCCCGAACTGGCTGTTTTGTACCCGCTGGATGGCCAGTCGTTTGCGTATCCGCAAGAGTCGACAATTACTCTCCAGCTTTCCGTTACAGATAACCTTCTGGTGCAGCGCGTGAACGTGTTGTTAGACGGCCGCCTTGTCCGCTCGCTGGCGCAGCCGCCTTACGCGCTGTCATTGTCGCTCCAGCCTGGGGAACATGAACTTCGAGTCGTTGCAGAAGACCAGGCCGGGAACCGGACTATCGTTGAACAAACAGTTATCGTTGAGAGGTAATCAGTATGTCTGATCCCGGTCAGGATGCGCAGGTGAGCTTAAGAGAAGTGACAGGTGAAACGGTCAGGTCTATCTGCGGCCAGGCAGTTGCGAAGAGACCTCAAGGTTTTTATCGGAAGCTTGGTTTTAAGGAAACGGGCGTGAAACATGGCAGTGAAATAGAAATAAAGCTGTCGCTTGAGTGAGGGAAAAAATTAATAAGCGTCTATTTTCAGGAAGTACTCTATAGAAACTGGATATAAACAGGAGAAATCAATGACACTATCTTCCATCATTCCGGAACGTTTGGACGTTCCGGCAGATCAAACCTGGGACCTTTCTGCAATTTTTAAATCCGTCGCCGAATGGCAGGCCTCGCTCGACGAAGTGCTCAACCGGCTTCCGGAAATTGAGGCTTATCGAGGCCGTTTGGTTGAAGGGCCGGCGACAGCTGTCGCCTATTTTGAAACCTACGAAACGCTCGCTCGAATTGCCGGGAAGGTTTTTTCATATGCCATGCTGGAAAGCTCAGCGGACAGCAACGACCAGAATGCTGCAGCGCGGCGTGATCAGGCGATCAGTATGTACGCCAGGTTAGACGCGGCATCTTCTTTCGATGATCCTGAATTCATCGCACTCGGTTTCGACCGTCTGCGTGAATGGATGCAGACCCATGCCGGGTTTAAGAAATACGCGCATTATTTTGAACGGTTGGAAAACCAGCGCGAATTCGTCAAAGCAGGCGATGTTGAACAGGCCATTGCGCTGGCGCAGGACCCACTCGGTGCGCCGCGCTCGATCTATTCGAGCCTGACCAATGCCGATATGAAGTTTGCCCCTGCTTTGGACGGTGAAGGGAATTCGCACGAAGTGGCTCAAAGTACGATCGACGGCCTCCTGACTGCGCAGGACCGCGAATTGCGAAAGAATGCCTGGACAAACTACGCAGACGGTTACCTGGCGTTCAAAAACACCCTCAGTTCAACGTTGATGGGAGCTGTTAAAAAAGACGTATTCTTCGTGCGTGCGCGCGGGTATTCTTCATCATTGGCTGCATCGTTGTCACCGAACCGGATACCAAAATCCGTTTTCTATAACTTGATCGATGTGTTCAAGAAAAATCTGCCTCAATGGCACCGGTACTGGCGGATTCGGAAAAAAGCGCTGCAATACGACAGGCTCAAATGGTACGACACCGTTGCGCCGCTTGCACAGAGACCACCGGTAGTGACCTACAGGCAGGCAGTCGATTGGATATCAGAAGGGATGCGGCTCCTCGGAGGGGAGTATACGGAAATCATGCGGAACGGCTGCCTGGAAGAACGCTGGGTGGACTGGTCGGTCAACAAGGGCAAGCGAGCCGGCGCTTTCTCAAACGGATCGTACGATACTTTCCCGTACATCATGATGAGTTTCAACGATAACCTGCTCAGCCTGAGTACGTTGGCGCACGAATTGGGCCATTCCATGCATTCTTATTATTCTCGACAGAAACAGCCGTTCTTCTATGCGGGATATTCTCTCTTTGTCGCTGAAGTGGCTTCGAATTTCAACCAGGCGCTGACACGGGCTTATCTCTTCGAATCAACTTCAGACCGGGAGTTCCACCTCAGCCTGATCGATGAGACCATGTCCAATTTCCGGCGCTATTTTTTTATCATGCCCACCCTGGCGAGATTCGAACTTGAACTGCATGAACGGATTGAACAAGGCGCCCCGGTTAGTGCGGATGTGATGAACGGCCTCTGTGCAGACCTATTCGAGGAAGGCTTCGGAGATTCGCTTGAACTCGACCGCCAACACATGGGCATCACCTGGGCGCAGTTCGGACACCTGTACGCCAATTTCTATGTCTACCAATACGCAACCGGAATTGCTGGTGCGCATGCGCTTGCACACCAGGTGCTGACTGACAAATCCGGAGGGGCGGCAGCACGGTACCTCGAATTCCTCAAAACCGGCGGCTCTAAGTACCCGTTGGATGCGTTAAAGCAAGCCGGTGTCGACCTGGAAAGCTCGGAGCCTGTTGAAATGGCATTTGAGACTCTCAGCCAGGTCCTCGATCGACTGGAGGATCTTGTAGGGTGAGTACGCCTCCCGGCTTGTGTGGAAGTTGTGTGCATTCCAGGAAAGTTGTTAGCCGGACAGGCAGCGTTTTCCGTTTGTGCGAAGCGCACAAAATCCATCCGGACCTACCTAAATATCCTGCGTTACCCGTTGTGGCCTGCCCAGTGTACCGACGTGAAAAGGTCGCTTCTGCAAATGAAGGCGAAAACGGAGAAAAAAAACTGGCGGATTGACCTGTGGCGCCGCGGGTATCACAGCTGACCATCCTGTTGCTGGCCGGCATATTATTCAGTTTCGATGCGCAGTCGAAAGCTGTGAAGACCTGTGCTTCCCCTGGGCCTTCTGCTCCAGCCGTTTTCCGCCCTGGTTCCGGTGGTGACTTAGCATAGGTGGTCTTCATCCGGGTCGAATGGTCCCAGATGCCGGATTCTTCGATTTATCTCGCCTGTTTCTCGTGAAGGGCCTATCTTAACCAGCTTTGGTTGGTGTTTGTGAAAAGTGCAGCTGCATGGCCCCCGCCAGGACAGCTGCTCTTCTATAACCCTTCATCCGGTTGAATTTACGGGACAACAGGTATGGATTCATTGAAGTACAATAAATAGAACAAGGAATAACCCAAGCGAAACCATTATCTGATGTGGGGGCGATTATCTCGAGCGCCTTTCTGATAAGGAGGATGTAAAGAATGAGTCAAGACCGAACCAGACAGATCGTTAATGTGCTTGTTTATATCGGTACACTCATCGTAAACGGCCTGGCGACCGGATTGCCGCTCAACGGTCAGGATACCGGTGCGATTTCCGATATGTTCGATGTTTACTTTGTTCCTGCCGGATATGTTTTCTCTATCTGGGGATTGATTTACCTGTTACTGGGTGGATTTACGATTTACCAGGCGCTACCCTCCCAGCGCGAGAACCCGTCCCTTCGCAAGATTGGTTATTTATTTGCCATAAACGGTATCGCGAACAGTGTCTGGCTATTCCTCTGGCACTACCTGCTGTTTCCGGCGACCCTCCTGGCTATGTTCACCATCCTTGGCACTCTACTCCTGATTTACATCAGGCTGGATATTGGACGGACAAAGGTTTCAACAGCAGAAGCTTGGTTGGTACATATGCCTTTCCGTGTGTATTTCGGCTGGATCACTGTGGCAACGATTGCAAACGTCAGTGATGTGCTTTTCGATATCGGTTGGAACCGCTGGGGACTTTCAGATGAAGCCTGGATGGTGATTATGCTCGGGGTCGTCGTCGTGATTGCCGGTTTAATGAGTCGACTGCGCGGCGATGTAGCCTATATATCAGTACTGATCTGGGCCTTAATCGGGATTATCGTGGAACAGGCCGGTGCGACGATGGTCGTCACCGTCACCTGGATTGCGACTGGAATTATCACGATTTTTGCCATCATGGCAATCTTCCGGCCGAAACCTGCATAAGTCCTCGCACCATCCTGAAACCTGAGATACACTTCTTGTGTAGTGAACGAGCATTCAACGTCGAACAGGTCTGAAAACGCGGATGCGGCCATTTTTCGCCGGTTTTTATCCGTCTATCTACGGCCTATGGCAGGTAAAGTTGTTCTATTGCTGGCGGCTTTTCTCGTCGTCCTGGCGCTAGAACTGTGGCTGCCGCGCATCCTCGCGATTTTTATCGACCAGGCGGTCGCAAACGAGGGGTTAATTGTCCTGCTGCGAACAGCAGTACTGTTCATTGGCGTCGGATTCTTGAGCCAGACCGTTATTGTTGGGGAAACGTACATAGCCACCGATATCGGTTTGCAGGCGACCAACCACCTTCGCTCCGACCTGGCGCTGCATGTCCTCAACCTTGATCTCAGCTTCCACAATGCGCGCACTCCCGGCGAATTGATCGAGCGTGTGGATGGAGATCCTGGCGTCCTCAACCGCTTTTTCTCACGCTTTATCATCCAGATCGTGGGAAATGTTTTGCTGCTGGCCGGTATTCTCGTCTTGTTGTTCTTGATCGATGTACGCGTCGGCGCGGCGTTGTCTGCATTCACCGTCACGACCCTCTTCCTGCTCTCCAGGCTCAGTTCCATCGCTATCCCACACTGGAATCGCGCCAGAGAAGCGCGTGCGCAGTATTTCGGATTCATAGAAGAACGGCTTTCTGGTACAGAGGATTTGAGGGCAAATGGAGCTGTCGGTTATGCGATGCGTGGTCTTGCCGTCAACATGCGCAGCTATTTCCGTAAAGATTTGCTGGCGGATTTTATCGCCACGTCCGCTTTCGGTTCAACCATCTTTCTTTTTTCCATCGGAGGGGCGATTGCGCTTGGTCTTGCCGCCTGGATCTATCTTGAAGGATCGATCACGCTGGGTACTGCTTACCTGATCGTCGGCTACACACAGCTCATCACGCAGCCTATAGAGAGGATTATCCGGGAACTGGACGATTTACAGGAAGCCGGGGCAAGTCTGCGGCGCGTCAACGAAATGCTGAACGAAGAGGTAAAGCTCACATCAGGAAAAGGGCTGCTGCCGGAAGGCGCGTTGGGGGTCGCTTTCCGGGATGTTTCATTTACCTATCCGGATGCGCCCGGTCAAAACGATGCAGCCCATGAAGAGCGGCCAGTCCTTCAGGATTTGACCTTCCGTCTTGCGCCTGGCACAGTCCTGGGCCTGCTTGGACGCACCGGATCCGGCAAAACCACGTTGACGAGGCTCCTATTTCGTTTGTACGATCCACAACAAGGGCAGATCCTCTTGAACGAATCCCCTTTGCCGGACATTTCATTTTCTTCGATTCGAAGCCGGATCGGCGTTGTTACACAGGAAGTCCAGCTGTTTAACGCCAGTGTGCGCGACAACCTCACATTTTTCGACCCCATCATCAAGGATGAACAGATCCGGGATGCGTTGGAGCAACTGGAATTATTGGACTGGGTCGAATCGTTCCCGGAAGGACTGGACACGAACCTGAAATCGGCC
>JBFGQG010000120.1:0-8786 GCA_041564295.1 Anaerolineales bacterium
AGAGAAGCGGCGCTTGCCATGCCGGAAATCCAGTTCGTGCCTGTGGACCTGGCGCTCGTCGGCATCGTTGACGACCTTGAACTGAGGCCCGATGGGGAGTTTGATTTTACGCTGAAGAAGGGTTGGACGAGGTACAGTTGAGTTCCTGGTTCCGGAACCCGTAACCACTGGCATCAAGGATTGTATGGTATTAGGCAAAGTCACAGGCACCGTCGTTACCACCATCAGCCACCCGGACTTCAAGAACCGGAAACTGCTGGTCGTCCAGCCGCTTGTTCTCCCGGGAGAGGTGGCGGAAGGGGATTTCATCGCGCTGGATACGGCCCAGGCGGGGATTGGGGATACGGTCCTTGTGAACCGGGAAGGGAACGGTGCACGCTCCGTCCTGAATAACCCTGACGGCTGCGTCATTTCCGTGATTGTTGGGATCGTCGATTCGCTCTTTATCCAGGAACTTTAGAACGAGAACCCGTACACCCTGACCTCTTAACTGGAACTTCCTTACTCTTTTTCCTCATTCAAAATCCGCAAAAACACCTCCACCACCTTGGGATCGAAGTGTTTTCCCTCCTGTTCGAGGATGTAACTGAGCGTCTTCTCTTTCGACCATGCAGGGCGGTAAGGCCGGTCTGATGTTAGAGCATCGAACACATCGATGACGGCAAAAATGCGGGCGGACAGCGGAATTTCCTCACCCGCCAGCCCGCGCGGGTAGCCCGTTCCATCCCATTTCTCATGATGGCAGTACGGGATGTCCAGTGCCGGCTCGAGGTACGAAATCGGTTTAAGCATCTCATACGCAAATGTCGGGTGCCTTTGCATAAGCTCCCATTCCTCATCGGTCAGCGAAGCAGGTTTGAATAGGATCCGGTCCGGGATGCCCATCTTACCGATATCGTGCAGGAGTGCGCCGCGCTGGATGTGGACCAGGTCATTCTCGGGGATGCCCATTTCAAGCGCCATGCGCATCGTCAGTTCGGTCACTCGACGGGTATGCCCCTCGGTTTCCTTATCCCGCAGATCGAGCGCGCGGGACCATCCTTCAATTGTGGCATCGTATGCCTGCGATAATTCCACGTTGGAGCGTTGAAGATCTCTGTATAAGGTCGCATTGTCTATACCGATTGCCACCTGGCCTGCGAGTGTTTCAACGAAAGCCAACCAATCTCTGTCCGCGTTGAATGGGGAACGGTGGAAAACTTCCAGCACACCTTTGATCTCGTCTTTGGCGATCAAAGGCACACCGAAATAGTTGATGAAGCCTTCCTGGTGGAAAGTGGGGGAGCGCAGGAAATCAGTGGTCCGACTGCGCAGGTCAGAAACGTGGACGATCTTCCGTGTTGATGCGGCCTGGCCAGCGTAACCTTCACCGATCCGAAGGTGAGTGTATTTCAGTGCATCCGTATAAAACCCTCGCCCTAATTCATACTTGAGCATCTGGTCTCGCGGATCGTACAGCAGAACCACTGCTGCATCGACGCCCAGTTCGATGATTGAATGTTTCAGGACGATCTCGAGCATGTGCTGGAGATATACACTGCCGGCGATGACCTGGTCGATCTCGCGCAAAGCGCTGGTCTGCCTGAGACGGCGCTGCGCGTCGGCAAAAAGACGGGCGTTTTCAATTGCGATGGCTGCCTGATCTGCAAATAGGCTGACCAGCCTGTATTCTTCTTCAGAAAAAACCCCGACGCGATTGCGGTCCAGTACATTGATAACGCCGGTTACCTTGCCCTTGATCTTTAACGGGACGCCAAGGGCGCGGCGGATCTGCGTGTTCCCGAACACCTTAATCCGGGCTTTCCATTCCTGGTAGTTCTCGACGACGAAGGCTTTTCCAGTCTGCGCGACTTTGCCGGAAAGGCCTTCGCCCAATTTAATGCGCGTGCCTACATATTGCTCAGGCAGGTTATAACTCACCACCAGGTTGAGGAATTCTCCTCCGTTGTCCAATAGATAAAGTCCCCCGCTTTCTACGCCGACCAGGGACGCCGCGCTTTCAACGATCACCTGGAGCAGCGAATCCAATTCCTTCTGTGCGTTGATTTCTAGCGAAGTTTTGTAGAGCGTTTGCAGTTCTATAGTCCTGCGCTCCAGGGCTTTTTCGGCCAGTTCGCTTTGAATCGCAGCCCCGAGCGTACTCGCCGCAGTTCTTAACGCATCGACCTCCTGAGGAAGCCAGATACGCTCTGTCAGGCAATCATCGAACCCGATGAAACCCCACCATTTCCCTTCAACAAAGATCGGCATGACCAGGAGCGATCGGATGGATTGGGCTTCGAGAATTTCACGTTCGGATTCCGGGAAGGTATCAATGGGACCGTGTATCGCAAGGTCGTTCGCCAAATTCTCCATCCAGCGGGAGAACCCGCTTTCCAGCCACGGGAGGTTCTGCAGGTCTGGGTTATCGATCTGAGGAGGGGTGCTTTCATCCGCCCACTCGAACCGCTGGCTTGTAAGCAAATTTCCATCAGGATCGGTGTGGTTTTCAAAGATATAAACACGGGCTACTTTCGTCCCTTTGCCAAGCTGCTCGAGCGCTTCGCCGATTGCATTGCGCCAATTCGAAGATTTTAAGAACCTGGCGGCAGCAAAGGTGGTCACACTTAAAATCCGATCGCGCCTTCTAATGGATTCCTCTGCGTTCTTCTTTTCCGTTATATCTGAAACGATACCTGCCCTGCGCAAGGTATCGTTCTTCGTGTCTCTGATGGTGAAAGAGCGGTCCCAGATCCAGCGCACAGAGCCGTCGCTGCGGACGATACGGTACACGATTTCTGTCTTATCACCCTGGATGCGGTCTGCTCTTGCATCCAGGACTCTCTGCCTGTCTTCAGGGAAGATGCTGGTTGTTAATGTTTCTGGGTTATTGAAAAATTCATCGAGCGGACGGCCCCAAATTTTAGAAATTGCAGGGCTGAGGTACACGATTTCCGAAGAATCCTCATTGGTAATCCAGAAGCCTTCCTCAATATTTTCTGAAAGCTGGTTAAAGCGTTCGGTTGATGTCCGTAATTCTTCATCAGCCAGTTTCCGTCCGGTGATATCCTGCGTGGCGCCTCTGGCGTAGAGTGGGTTGCCGTCTTTATCGAGGATAACTTCACCCTGGGAATGCATCCATTTGATGCCCTGTTCCTGCGTGATCACTCGAAAATCAACGCTAATCGGTTCACTCGACTGCAAGGCCTGCCCGATAGCAGCCATACTGATGTCACGGTCATCAGGGTGGATAAGGTCAACGACATTTTCAATAGAAGGAGTGAACGTCTCAGGGTCCTGGCCAAAAATCCGGTAAAGCTCACGTGACCAGTTAAATCTACCCTCATCGAAATTCCATCTCCAGCTCCCGATCTTTGCTATCCGCTGCGCTTCCCTGAGCGATTCTTCACTGGCCAGCAACGCTTCTTCAGTTCGTTTGTGTTCCTTCAATTCTGCTTGAAGGCGGTCTAACTGCTGTGCGTTGGCAACGGCAATAGCGGCGTGGTTCGCAAGCAGATGCAGCACATCCAGGTCGGCTTGAGAAAACGGCTTTTGTTCGACAGAGCGGAGCATGTGGAGGACGCCGGTAACCTGTCCCTGCCAGAGCATCGGAGCGCTTACAAGCGCCTGGAAAGGCTGATCGTTTTCGAAGACACCCGCTTTGCCTTCCCAATTCCGGTAATCGTCAATGATCAGGGCCTGACCGGTCTGGGCAACCAGGCCTGCTGCGCCTTCCCCGTATTTAAGCGAGACACCGGTGTAGTCTTTTTGAGTATTGAAGCTGACAACACAGCGCACTTCTTCTTTTTCAGGATCGCAGAGGTATAGACCACCACTTTTAGCGTTCATTAGCCTGGCAGCGCGTTCGACGATCGTTTGAAGAAGCCCGGATAATTCGTGTGGGGTGATAATTTCGAGAACAGTAGCCTGCAGCGCAGCCAGTTCGTCTACCCTTCGTTTCAACGTTTTTTCTGCGGCGCGCCTTTCGGCCAGTTCTTGTTCGAGGGAATCTTGCAGGCGCATGTTCATGTACGTTGCCGCGACCTGGCTGGAGAATACGGTCAACGCGGGGACATCGCGTTCTTGCAGAAGATCACCCCATAAACCCAATACGCCGATGACCTGCTCGTCGTTAATCAGCGGCAGGTAAACGATAGGGATGTCGAGACTGATTCCGGCGAGTTCCAGGGCTTGCTCGACCTCTGCCCGCCTGGTGCCGGGAATAATCGTGCCGGGTGGATCGAATAGATTCCAAACGAAAAGCGGCTGTTTCTCCTCTATAACGGTTTTCAACCCCTGGGATGAATTGGATCCGAAAGCGATGCGATACCCAAGCAGGCTCGCGCCCAATATGCTTTCCCCTATCGACATGAGCCGTGAGTCGAGTGACGTGTACCGGATGGTGAGGCTCTGGTTGCCCGGGTCCGTCATGGCTACCACCGTGTCTATCCCAAGGCCTTTCAACCCATTGCCGAGGGTTTCGAGAACCAAATCCGGGTCGCGGAAGGTGTCCATTTGAGCCGAAACCAGGTTCAAGGTAGTGATCAATAAATTTGAGCGGACAAAATCCTGTGTCATTCTTTTGCGCTCAATGGCATAGCGAAGGACGCGTCCGATGAACAGACCATCCGCATCCTCCTTGAACAGGTAATCTTGGGCACCTTGTTTTACGACTTCGAGAGCAGTTGTATCGTCCCCACCACCGCTCAACACCACAATAGGCATATCCGGCGCAGCATTGATGACTGTGTGCAGGGTCTCTATCCCCCCGCTGTCGGGTAAATGGAGGTCCAGCAAAACAACCTCATACCCGCCGCTTTCGAGACGCTTCAGGCCAGCAGAGAGGCTGTGTTCAACATCGATATCTATGTCTATGGGACTTTTTTGCCTGATCGATTCCGTTATCAGGTACACGAAATCCGTATCGTCCTCGATCATCAAAACGCGGATATGCTCTGCACCCATAGAGGCCAGCTCCTTGGAGTATCCTCGCCTGGAAACCTGCAAAACAGCCAGCGGTTATAAGACCCGGCAAGGAGACGCGCCATCTGTTACAACGGAAATTGAAGATGTAAGGTCTTTGCAGGCTTTTTTCAAGGAGATCAAATCACAACGTAAATGAGACCACTTACTTACCGCACAGGGCTGCAGTGGGCAGCCTTTGCGAGATGTTGGGGGCGGTACGTACCCATCGGAAACTGAACCGACCCTTTGTGAAGCTGCTATATGTTTATTCCTAGAAAAAGTCCGTTAATGAACGGATTAGATCCCGGCATAGGCGCGTCTTATACCGTGTTCTAAACCTTTGCTAGACCTGTCATTATGAGATCTATAGTAATAATAAACCAAAATAAGCTGTTGTGTTGTAATGAATTAATAAGGAATTAGGATAGTCGGATTGGATTAGAACTGATTCATCCTACTATTCTCCCTCTTTTCGAGGATCGGACTTCATCATATAATTTTTAATGATGGACGATTTCTACACTGAGGCGATTCCGGACCAGGATGATCAATCACCGGGGGGCGGTCTGGTGCGTCTATTGATGGACATTGTGGAGACGGTTCTCCTCTCGCTCCTGTTGTTCCTGGCGATCAACGCTATTTCCGCGCGCATCCGTGTGGACGGCTTCAGTATGGAACCGACTTTGCAGAGCGGGGAGTACGTGATTGTCAATAAGGTCACTTATAAACTCGAAGATCCGGAGATAGGCGATATCATCGTCTTTCACTTTCCACGCCGGCCAGATCAAGAATATATTAAGCGCGTGATCGGCGTGCCTGGAGACACCATTCGGATCGCGAACGGCATTGTTTACGTCAACGATCAGGCCTTGATCGAACCCTATATCAATGCTGATCCGGCCTACGACGGCACCTGGACTGTGCCGGACGGCAACCTTTTCGTACTTGGTGATAACCGAAATAATTCATCCGACTCCCACAATTGGGGTTTCGTGCCATATGACAAAGTGATCGGAAAGGCTGTATTTGTCTATTGGCCGCCGACACAATGGGGTATTATTGAAGAACCGGCAGACGTGCAGGCCGCACCGTAAGCCAGGGTACTGGGGAACATGACCGATAACAACGCAGGGCAATATGCTTATCCCTGCCCAAACTGCGGCGGCGGTCGCAAGCGGCTGCGGCACATTACTTATCTGACCTGGTTTCGTGACCAAATGATCACCGTGCCCAATTTTCCGGCGTGGGTTTGTGATCTTTGTGGTGAACGGGATTTTGATACGCGGGCTATTTCGTGGCTCAACACCATTTTGAACACACAGGAACAGCGGCGTCCTGGCCAGACAGACAGCAGGTCCGGTACGCCGCCGGGCGTAGTATAACTGGACAGACTTGGAGGCTCACGACGTGCTTTCATCGACCACTCGTTTCATCCTCACCAATATCTTTACACCGAGTTACAGGATCCTGGGGCGAATTGAAGTCGGCAGTTCCGGCCTGATTGGGTTGCTCAACGACCCGAACACCTCCTCGATCGAAGTGACGCAGGTGAGCCTGGCCCGTTTGCATGAACCGCGTGCGATAACGGAGAAAGCGCCGCTTGTTCGCCTTGTGAAAAAAGGCATTCTCGTTGTAGGCGTCAGCAGGGAAAATGAAGTCGGCCCGACCCTGATGGCCCGTGCCGGTTACGGCAGTATCGACCGCCATCCGGTCCGCGCGATTTCTGGCACATTCGAAATGAAAGGACTGGTCGAATGGTCAGGCCGCTTCGATCTATCGCCCATCCTGGTTGAAGGCGGCGATTTCTTCCCTATGTTCGATGTCGTGCTGCGGGCGATCGAGTTCCCGGAGTTGAACATGAAAAGCCCGGCGGTGTTGTTGAACCGCCGCAAGCTGGATATTCTCCTGAAAGGAGCGGAATTACGCGAAGAATGACCAACGAAACCGCCTTGCGCCTGCAAATCATTGACGTCGCAAAAAAAATGTATGAGAGAGACTTTATTTCCGGCATCGCCGGAAATATTTCTGTACGGCTGGCGCGAAACGCCATCCTGTTAACGCCTTCCGGAACAAACAAAGCGGACCTTTCTCCGGAAGACCTGCTGGTTGTCGATTTGCAGGGCAACTGCATCTCTGGAGATGCCGCCTGCCGTCCTTCGTCGGAAATGCCGATGCACCTCGAAGCTTACCGGCAGCGGCTGGACGTCGGCGCGGTGGTCCATGCCCATCCGATCACCTGTGTGGCAATGTCTCTCGTGGGGATCTCGCTCGCCCCTCCGTATATTCCGGAGGCGCTCGTGCTGCTGGGCCCGATTGCAACAACGCCATATGCCACGCCTTCCAGTACTGAAAATCGCGACGCCATTGCGGGATTGATCCACAACCATGATGCCATCATCCTTGCGCATCACGGCACATTGACCGTCGGGAGGGACCTGGGGGAGGCGTACGGTCGGCTGGAAGTACTGGAGCATACCGCACGGACCGTGGCACTGGCCCATCAATTGGGTACGCCTCATGAACTGACCGAAGACGCTGTCAATAAACTGCTCGAGATGAGGGAGCGGATGGGCCTGGCACATCCTGACGAAAGCAACCTCTCCCTACGGATCGCCGCGGAAATCGAACGTCTTGCATCCGGATTTACGGGCTGGTAGCGTTTGTTGACTGAACCGCTGATAGTCTTAGGCGGCGTCCTGGCCGTATTGATTCTGGTCGCCTTGCGCCTCAGAAAGCCAGTCCGACGATATACGGGTCCAGATTCCGTCCGTTGGATCTATGACTATTGGTCGGACGACAGGATGCTGGAACACTACTGGGGGGGACATCTCCATGCGGGTTACTACGGGGATCCACCGGCAAAAAAAGAGTTCAAAAAAGCCAAAAACGACATGGTCGATGCGATGCTGCACTGGGGATTGGAGATTGCCCCGGAGATGACCATCGAAGGCCTCGAGCGCGGCGGTGGGGCGCCGCTGCGCATCCTGGACGTCGGCTGCGGATTGGGAGCGACAATGCGGCAATTCGGCAAGCGCTGGCCGAGCATGTCACAGGTCACAGGGATTACATTATCGGCGGGGCAGGCGAGGCGCGGGGCGGAAATCACACAAGCTGAACGCCTGGACGGCGTTTCTTTCATTCAATGCGACGCCATGCTGCAGGCATTCCCGTCAGGGTGTTTTGACATCGTCTGGACGCTGGAATGCGAGCCGCATATCGCAGACAAAACGCGCTTTATGCAAGAAATGACGCGGGTCCTCAAGCCGGGCGGGGTATTGATCATGGGAACCTGGAATGTGCGCGATCACCTGGCTAACCCTCTGACGGACAATGAGGTGAGAAGCGTGCAGTTCTTGCTCGATGATTGGCACCATGCGAAATTTGTCAGCATCCGTGAGTGGCGAAAGATACTTGAAAAAGGCCCGCTGACGGATATCAGCGCGACGGATTGGACCGCTCAGACCTTACCGACCTGGCGAGAGGCTTTTATTGAGCCTTTTCGAAAGCCGGCAGTTTTATTCCGGACTCTGGTAGGCCGGTTTGGGGCGGTGTTCCTGGATGGAATGACGCTTTTGCGGTTTGACAGGGCGTTTCGCCGGGGTTTGATGGTATATGGGATCTTCCGTGCTCGGAAGATCCGGGACCATTAGCGTCTGATCACGGTCAGAAAAAACCTGAAGTGCTTGACCTTCAGCTTGCGGAATGGTAAAATCCTGCCCGCTGTCAATAAGATAGTGCACAACTTAAATAGAGTTTTTAGCATAGCGAAAGACTCAGGTAATGTCGCCGGCAAAAATGGGGTTGTGGAGTTTTCGAACGAAGTGAGAAAACACCTTAAGCAA
>JBFGQG010000121.1:0-8679 GCA_041564295.1 Anaerolineales bacterium
ATAGTCCGCGTAGTTTAGCCCAACATAGCTGAAAGCAACCTCGCAGAATTCGCGCACAGAGTGTGTGCGCCCTGTTCCGATAACGAAGTCTTGCGGTTCATCGCGTTGGAGCATCATCCACATGGCCCTGACGTAGTCCCCGGCGAATCCCCAGTCGCGACGGGAATCGAGGTTGCCGAGACGGAGTTCGTTGGCGAGGCCGTTCTTAATCCGCGCGACGCCGTGGGTAATTTTATGCGTCACGAATTCCAGGCCGCGGCGGGGGCTCTCGTGGTTGAAAAGGATTCCGGATACAGCGAAAAGATTATAGGATTCGCGATAGTTGACGGTGATCCAGTGGCCGTAGACCTTGGCGACACCGTAAGGGCTGCGAGGATAGAAAGGGGTGTTCTCGGTCTGAGGAACTTCGACGACTTTACCGAACATTTCGCTCGAAGAAGCCTGGTAGAAGCGCGCCTTCGGCGAGACGAGGCGCATGGCCTCCAGCAGGCGGGTCACGCCTAAAGCGGTCACCTCACCGGTCAGGACAGGCTGGTTCCAGGAGGTCGGTACGAAAGATTGGGCGGCGAGATTGTAAATTTCGTCGGGGTGGTAGCGCTCGAGCAAGTCGACGAGGGAGCTCTGGTCGTGGAGGTCTCCCTGTTCGAGAGTGATCATGTCCTGGATGTGCTCGATCCGTTCGAAGGTGATCGTGCTGGAGCGGCGCACCATGCCTACGACATTGTAGCCTTTTTCCAGTAGAAAATCTGCGAGGTAAGAGCCGTCCTGGCCTGTGATTCCTGTGATTAAAGCGGTGGGCATAACATTCTCCATGTTTTGGTCTGCGTGTGAGTGCGCGCCGCACTGATGCGGCATTGAATTCTACCCGACAACGGAAGTTGTGGACATTGAGAAGCCGGGGAAACACAGGTGTGTTTCAAAATTCAAGTTTTGAATTATACACAAGTTACCCAGACATGGCAAGTCTTTAAGACTTGCCATGTCTGGGCGTGCGGGTAGAATACAACCAATGAAACGCCTTGCCCTCCCCCTGTCGCTGCTGCTGGCTTTCGCCCTTGCCCTGACCATCCGCTTATACGACCTCACCGACCCTCCACTGGACTTCCATCCCACCCGACAGCTGCGCGCTGCGCTGATCGCACGCGGCATGTATCACCGGCTCCAGACCGAAGCACCCGAACCTCAGCGCACGATCGCCGTCACTCAGTGGCACGAAGAATTCGTCATCGAGCCGCCGATAACGGAAGGACTCGCCGCCCTGCTTTATCTCGCTGCCGGGTCAGAGAATATCTGGATACCCCGCGCCCTCTCTGCCGTTTTCTGGCTTCTTGGTGGACTCGCCGTATTCAAACTCTCGCGCGAGCTTACCAATACCGCCGGCGCCCTCATCGCTCTCTGCTATTTTCTCTTCCTGCCATTCGGGATCATTGCAAGTCGCTCGTTTCAACCCGACCCCCTGATGGTCGCCTTGATGGCCGCTGCTTTCCTGATGCTCCACCGCTGGGCCGGCTCGGGGTCCTGGCGGGACGCAATCCTCGCAGGCGCTTTCTCCGGCATGGCAATCCTGACAAAAATCGTCGCGATCTATTCCATCGGGCTTGCAGCCCTGCTGATTGTCCTCGCCAGAGGACTCAAACCGAGCCTGCGGAACAAACAGGTCTGGACGATCGCCGCGCTAGCTCTTCTGCCGGTCTTCGCATACTACGTCAACGGACTCTTCATCGCCGGTTTCCTCAAAGGCCAGGGCGGTTATCGCTTCTTCCCCCAGATGTGGGCGGATCCGGCTTTTTATATCCGCTGGGTCGAAATGGCAACCAACATTTCCGGACTGACAATCCTGTTAACAGGTATATTGAGTATATTCCTCGTCCGGGATACAATATCCCGCAGTTTGCTGGCCGGTATGTGGGCAGGCTACGTCATATATGGATTCAATTTCCCATTCCACATCATTACACACGATTACTACCAGCTGCCGCTCCTGCCGATCGCAGCCGTCTCGCTCGCACCGGCTGCCGGGCTGATCATTAATGAAATCCGCAAACAATCTTTCAGCCGCGCGGCACTCACCGTCCTCACTGCCCTCGTCGTCGGAACGGTGCTATTCAAGACCTGGGACACGCGCGTCGTGCTCGCCCGGCAGGACTTCAGGGCTCGAGCCGAAGACTGGACCCGCTTCGAAGGCCTCCTCCCACCGGACGCCGACGTTATCTCCATCGCGCCGGCATACGGCTACCCGCTGGCTTATTATGGGTGGGTCACCAATAAACCCTGGCTCAATGAGGCAGACGCCGAACTCCGCCAGATCGCCGGCCTCACCGCCGCAGATATTGAACAAAGACGATACGAACAGCTCAACGGAAAAGATTTCTTACTCATCACAACGATGAGTGATTTCGAAAGACAAACCGACCTGCAGGACTACCTCTACAGCCATTTCGATGTTTTTCTAGAGGGGAGTGGATACCTGGTATTCGACCTGAGGCCCTAGCCTAACTGATTTATGACCCGCGTTTCTATCATCACTCCCTCCTTCAACCAGGCCCCTTTCCTCGAAGCGACCATACTCTCTGTCCTCAACCAGGATCATCCAGATATTGAGTACATCATCGTCGACGGCGGCTCCACAGACGGCAGCGTCGATATTATCCGCCGGTACGAAGACCGGGTCGCGCACTGGATCTCCGAACCCGACCAGGGCCAGACCGACGCCATCAACAAGGGATTCAACCTGGCAACCGGCGATGTCCTCGCCTGGCTGAATTCCGACGACACGTACGAGCCTGGCGCAGTTAAGGAAGCCGCTGCTTACCTGGAAGCGCATCCCGATGTCGGGCTTGTTTACGGCGATGCGAACTTCATCGACCAGTCTGGCGAGCGCATCGGCCAGTTCAATGCGCGCCAGACCGATTACAGGCGCCTGATGCGCGGCGCCGTATACCTTCCGCAGCAGGCCGCGTTTTTCCGGGCAGACCTCTGGCAGCGGGTCGGTCCGCTCGATCCCACTTTTTACTTCGCAATGGACTACGATCTTTGGGTGCGCATTGCCCGTATTTCACGCCTCACATATCTCCCGGGACGTACCTGGGCCAATTTTCGCCTGCACGGTTCGGCGAAGTCCATCGCCGAGGACGACCGCTGCTGGCCGGAGATGCTCAAAGTCCACCGCAGAGAAGGTGGCACGCCGCTTTCAGTGATTCATTTACGCTATCATGTTAGACGCCTCCTCGCCCCGCTGATTATGTGGCGCAGAAGGAACCTGTTTCGATGACTTTTAGAACCTTATCGCTTTTTTCACTATTCTTTGCGATTGTCACGACCGTTTCGGTACCAAAATCAATCCCCGAGGAGTCCTCAGCCTGTTCGCCGATGGGCTGGTTCCCAACGACGTTTGGTCTCAAAGATCACGCCGTTTTCCATTTCAACGGATACACGTATATCGCGTCCAACTACATCCCTGGTGAGAAGAAGTTTGCCTACGCCCGCTCCCAGGACTTTTGCAACTGGGAGGAACTGGCGCCGATTCTGACAAACCGGGTCGATAATGCACCCGATGAAGCGTCCGTCTGGGCGCCGCACGTTGTTGTAAAAGACGGCACCTATTTCATGTTCTACACCGGTGTGAACGACTACGTGTCCCAGAGCATTATGCTGGCGACTTCGACAAACCCGGCCAACCCGGCATCGTGGCAGGAACACGGCGTCGTTTTCATACCCACGCATCCCAATGCGGTCTGGTCCGCAAATTCCTGGTCCGACAACCGCGATCCCACGGTTGCTGAGTTCGACGGGAACTACTACCTTTTCTATACGGGGCGCGATCATACCGGGGGAATCGTCGGCGTGGCGAAATCGGCTTCACTCTACGGCCCCTGGACAGACTTCGGCGCAACATTGGGACCCCTGTTAAAACGGACGATGGAAAGTTCTTATTTCTTCTCGGCCTGGGGTTCAAATTACCTCATCTACCACAGCACATGGCTGGGTAAAAGCAGTGGTGGAGTGGTGCAGGTTGCGGATTCTCCATTAGGCCCCTGGACCCAGACAGCCCCGATCGCACCCGGCTGGGCCCACGAATTCTGGCAGGACTTGAACGGTGATTGGTACACCTCCTATCTTACAAACCTGACCATTACGATCAGGAAATTGAACTGGGACACGAGCCAGACTCCTCCTCAACCTTATATTGATGGTCCCCTTACGAAGACGTTTCTGCCTTTGACCAAAACCAATCCATGAAACACGCCGTTATCTCATTCGCGAAACGATATTGGGCCATTGTCTACCTGATTCTTGTAACGACCTTACTGTATTTTGCTTTCCGGAATTGGGTCTACGACGACCCGTTCATCACTTTTCGCTTTGCTGAGAACATCGCTGCCGGCAGAGGTTTCGTCTACAATCCCGGCAGCTATGTGCTCAGCACGACCACGCCCCTCTTCGCCCTGATCCTGGCAGTCTTCGCAAAATCAGGGCTGGACCTCCCTCAAGTTGCCAATTTCCTGAGCGCTCTGAGCGTTTCCGCGAGCGGCCTCATCATCTGGGGTATTTCAAAGCGAATAGTCCCTTCGCCGCTCGCACAACGACTCACCGGCCTGTTCGGATTGGCCTTTTACCCAACCTTTCCGCTCATCGTCAGCACTTTCAGTTCAGAATCGACCATCTACCTTGCCTTTTGCCTCGCCGCAATCCTGGCGTATCTCTCAAATCGGGAAGCCTTTACCGGCGCGCTGCTCGGACTCGCCGTCCTAACACGCGGCGACGCCGCAGTGCTGGCTGTGGGCCTGGCGTTCGACTGGCTTCTCTTCCGAAGAAAAATGTTTCCAAAAATTCCATGGAAGACAGGGCTCACATTCTTGCTCGTTTTAACACCATGGTTCGTTTACAGTTCGACAGTCTTCGGTTCTCCGCTTCCCGTCACGTTAGAAGCCAAGCAGGCCCAGGCCCTGATTGAAGGCTCCGTCAGCTTTGCGGAGGGCCTACCAAGGCTTGCGGGTTCTTACGCGGTTGTTCCGGGTTATTGGCTTCTCGCACTCTTCGCCCTGGTGGGTGCCGGATATGCCCTGAAAGATCCATCCGGGCGGATCATTTTCGTACTTTGGCCGCTCCTCTATGCCGCGGCCTACCATTATCTGGGCGTCACGAGCTATTTCTGGTACTACGCGCCGATCGCTCCTGGTCTGATCGTCTGCGCAGGGATGGGCGCAGCGGCTATTGCCGATTGGCCCGTGAGACCACGGATGCAGATTGCCTCACAGTCTGCCGTCATGATTCTGATCCTGCTCGCGTTTTCCACCCAACTCGCCAGCCTGAATAACCTTGCTAAGCGAAATGACAACCGTTTTATGATCTACCGCGCAATCGGCGAGTGGATTGCTGAAAATTCAAACGAAAACGCTTCGATCGGGACGCTCGAAGTGGGCATGATCGGCTATTTCGCTGCTCCGCGACCGATGATCGATTTCGGAGGCCTGATCCAACCTGAGGTCGCTGCTGAATTCACCGAAGGCTACACATTTGGCCAGTCAGCCCTCTGGGCAACCGAGCGCTTCCAACCCACGATACTGGTGCTGATTGACGGCCATTACCAGCAGTTAGTGGCGCAGTACGCCTCCACCCGCTGCGTCCTCGCACAAATGTTTATCGGTGCGGATTACGGCTATCCGCGCAATTTAGCTGTGTACGTCTGTTAATATCCGCTTTTCCGGAAGGGCAGGACAATCAAACACCGCTAAGGTATACTATTCCCGTTTTGCACGCAGGCGCGCCAATATTATTGCGAAGGACATCCTTTCCAAATGAATTTCAAACCGACCGCAATCCCGGACGTCATCTTGATCGAACCCCAGGTGTTCGGCGATTCTCGCGGCTTTTTCATGGAAACATACCATTTGGACAAGTTCAGGGCAGCAGGAATCAACGTTGATTTCGTCCAGGACAACCACTCCGGATCACGCCAGGGAACCCTGCGAGGACTGCATTACCAGGTCCGGCAGGCCCAGGGAAAGCTCGTGCGCTGCGTCGCAGGCGAAATCTTCGACGTGGCTGTGGACATCCGCAGAAGTTCCCCAACTTTTGGAAAATGGGTCGGCGCGCACCTGACGGCCGAAAACAAGCGCGCTTTTTGGGTCCCGGAAGGGTTTGCGCATGGATTCTACGTCCTCAGCGAATGGGGAGAACTCGCTTACAAGGCCACCGATTTCTATGCCCCTGAATGGGACCGCTCGATCCTCTGGAACGACCCGGCGATTGGGATCGAATGGCCGCTGTTACCGGACTCTGCCCCGCTCCTTTCCGAAAAAGACATGAAAGCTGTTCCGCTGGCGAAGGCGGAGACATTCGATTAGAACACGCCCGCTCGCCAAATGAACGGCGGGCATTAGAAACTGGAGCCTTATGAATAACCTGCTTATCACCGGCGGCGCCGGTTTTATCGGTTCGAATTTCATCCGCTATATGCTTTCCCACGAACCGGACATCCGGATCGTCAACCTCGACGCGCTGACCTACGCCGGCAGCCTCGAGAATCTGCGCGAACTGCCGGACCGTTCCCGGCATACATTTGTCAAAGGCGATATCAACGATCGAGCGCTCGTAGATCATCTCCTGCGCGACCACAATGTGGACACGATCGTCCATCTCGCAGCTGAAAGCCACGTCGACCGGTCGATTCACAATCCCGGCACGTTCATCCGGACGAACGTCGTCGGCACGTTCACGCTGCTCGAAGCTGCCCGCGCATACTGGCTGGCTGAAAAAGCCTTCCCGGTCAACCAGGTGCTCTTCCACCACGTCAGCACCGACGAAGTCTTCGGTACACTTGCACCGGACGAAGCAGCCTTCTCTGAAGACACCCCCTACGCACCGCGTTCACCCTACTCGGCCAGCAAAGCATCCAGCGACCACCTGGTGCGCGCATACCACCACACCTACGGGCTGCCGATTACGATCACGAACTGCTCGAACAATTACGGTCCGAACCAGTTTCCGGAAAAGCTGATCCCTCTGATGATCCTGAATGCACGAGAGGGCAAACCCCTGCCAATTTACGGCGACGGCATGCAGATTCGCGATTGGCTCTACGTCGACGACCACAGCGAAGCCATCCGGCGAGTGATCCGAGATGGCACCCGCGGCGAGACTTACTGTGTTGGCGGGGACAACCAGCCTCCAAACATCGAGATCGTCAAATCGATCTGCCATATTCTCGACGAACTCCAACCGGACTCCCCGCACGTTCCGCATGAAAGGCTGATGACTCACGTAACTGATCGCCCCGGGCACGACCGGCGGTATGACGTCGATATCACCAAAATCCGCACCGAATTGGGATGGAAACCGCAAGAATCGCTCCACTCCGGTCTTTTGAAAACTGTGCAGTGGTATCTCAGCAACGCAGATTGGGTCGAAAACCACAAGAAGGAAAGCGACCTTGAAAGCTGGCTGGCTGAAAACTATGACAAAAGGTAAAGGCCGGCTCATTCGAAAGATCACCTCAATTATGCGGGAGCCCGCATTTCCTGACCGCCTCTTTAACAGCTTCTGGATCGCCATATTATTGTTCTGCGTATTTGCATTTTGGGGGAAAAGCTACGATGACGTCTTCCTGGCCTTCCGATATGCCAGGAACCTGGAAGCCGGGCATGGTTTCGTTTTCAACACCGGCGAAGACGTGCTCAGCACTCCCGCTCCACTTTTCGTCCTCCTGTTGGTCTTCGTCCATAAGTTTCTGCCTTTCATCACCATCCCGCAGGCCGGCAGTCTCATCAGCGGGATAGGGCTGGCAGTTTCAGCGCTCCTGCTATACCAATTCGGGAAATTGAGCGGCAAACGCCGCATCGGTTTTATCGCCGCCGTCCTCCTGGTCACAGACCCTTTCCTCCTGCTTGCGATGGGCGGCGAGACGCCCCTCTACGTTGCTATGGTCCTCGGTGCGATTTATCTTTTCGTCACGGAAAAATTCGTCCTTTCCGGTGTCCTGCTTGGACTCGCATTCCTGAACCGGACAGAAGCCCTCGTCCCCATCGCGATCCTATTATTAATTTATCTTTTTGAAAGAAAAATCCTGCCGTTCAGGTTTGGTCTGGCGGCTTTGTTGACTGCGTCCCCATGGCTTATTTTTTCGACCCTCAGGTTCGGCTCTCCGCTGACAAACAGTTTCGGGGCAAAGATCAGCCAGGTCTCAGCCGGGCTGCCGCGTTACCCGGTGGGACTCCTGACATGGATTGAGCGGGTATTTTTGAACAACTATCCCTGGCTGGCGGTTGCAGTCCCGGTTGTGCTGGTGGGACTGGTCGTTGTTCTATTCAATGCGCATCGTTCCTGGCGAATCGTGATTGCCTGGACCATTGGCCAATCTTTCCTCTACGCTGTTTTGCCGATCCCTTTTTACCATTGGTACGCTGCACAGTACGGCGTGATGGCCAGCGTGCTGGTTGGACTGGGTCTTGTACAGGGTCCCGATCTTATCGCTCGATTCATCGGGGGATGGAACAGCCGGAAAAGCATGGCGCGTGTCTGGAGGAGGATCATCATCGGGCTTGTGGCGGTTAGCGCGCTGGCTCTCGCTGCCGTCCACCTGCAGTCGACAAACCGTTATGTGCGTGATTGGCCCCATGGGCCGGCCAACCGGCTTTATGAAAATGCGGGGACCTGGTTTAAGCACAACACCCCCGAAGA
>JBFGQG010000122.1:0-8632 GCA_041564295.1 Anaerolineales bacterium
CCGATGGTAGTTTGGTCTTTTGACATAGTGCAGTTTTAAGGTTGTAACATTTTGTTGCTTCTTTCTTTCTAATTTATTATACACAAAAAAATTTCAAAGAAAAAAGGACAAAACAAAAACAATGCCCAGCGACCTCATTCTCCTCGTTCAAAATCGAGCATAGTTCAAAATCGAGCATGTGAGTGCAATTTTGAGGGGTTAAAAAAATAAAACAATAGTCCAATCTGAGATGTGATGTCGGATTGACCTGATCATAGACACGTGGCAAGGGTCAATCCAACATCACATCTCAGATTGAACATGTACTGACAGGGTCTCAGATTGGTACCCTCTCAAAAATAAAAAACCGGTTAAATCATTATTCCATTTCCACAGCCAGCGCGACCGCCTCCGCCCCACCAAGACAGAGCGACGCGATACCGCGCTTCAGGCCGCGATCTTTCAGGGCGAAAAGCAGTGTGGTCAGGATGCGGGCGCCTGTAGCACCGAGGGGATGTCCCAACGCGATTGCACCACCGTTGACGTTCAACTTCGACCAGTCCCAACCGCGGTCCATCAGTTCGTAGCCGTTAGCAAGCACCTGGGCAGCGAAAGCCTCGTTCAACTCGATGAGGTCGACGTCTTCAAACGTCCAGCCGATCTTGTCCAGGAGCCGCGGGATCGCTTTCGCTGGCGCGGCGAAAATATACTTCGGATCCACAGCTGCCTGGGCATACCCGACGATGCGCGCCATCGGTTTGGCGCGCATTTCCTCGGCCTTCGCCCGGCTGGCAACGACCAGTGCGGCTGCTCCGTCATTCAGACCGGGGGCATTTCCGGCTGTCACGCGTCCGTCCTTCTGGAATGCCGGTTTGAGCGCAGCAAGCGCTTCTAAAGAAGTCTCACGGCGGGGCGATTCATCAGTGTCGACGATCGTCGTCCCTTTCCTTGATTGGATCTCAACCGGCACGATCTCTTCCTTGAACCGGCCTGCATCGATCGCCGCAATCGCCTTCTGGTGACTTTCGTAAGCCAACCTGTCCATTGCTTCGCGGGTCACTTCGTATTCCGTCGCAATGAATTCGGCCGCATCGCCCATACCCCACTCCTCGAAAGGGCACCACAGTCCGTCCACCAGCAGTGCATCCTTTAAGGAAACGTTGCCGTATTTAAGTTCACCCATGCGCCCGTCCACCAGGTACGGCGCCCGCGACATGCTCTCCACGCCCCCAGCTACGAGCATTTCACTGTCACCCGCCCGGATAGACTGAGCTGCCAGCATCACGGTCTTCAATCCAGAGCCGCAAACTTTATTCACCGTTGTGGCACCAACGGTACTCGGTAAACCACCAAATATCGACGTCTGGCGAGCAATATTCTGACCTGCTCCTGCAGAGACGACATTCCCCATCAAAACTTCGTCAATCTGCGCCAGGTCAGTTATCTTTGCCCGCTCGACAGCTGCCCGAACGGCCGTTGCCCCTAGATCTGAAATTGGGACTCCACCCAGCGCCGACCTGAACTTCCCGATCGGCGTCCTGGCAGCGGACAATATTACTGCTTCCGTTTTTCCATTCTGAGACATGTGTTCTCCATGTTTAGCCTTTTACAAACATTTTTCAACACCGTGAGCGGTGCTCACATCACTATTATAGATGGTTCCGGTAACTGTTTAATTACAAAAGGATCTGCAGCGAATAGCATTTAACAGAAGATTATTTCTCCTGCTTCGCCCATGCATCCTTGATTCGTTTCCAGGTGATGTCAACCGCCTCCGGCACAACCCGCGTCTCCCCCACCGCAGTCATAAAATTCGTGTCTCCTACCCAGCGCGGTACGATATGGATATGAATGTGCTCTTCGATACCGGCGCCGCCCGCCTCACCCAGGTTTATCCCAATGTTGAACCCCTGCGGCTTGTACAAGGCTTCAAGGATCTGCGCACCACTGGACGTCAACTCCATCATCTCAGCTCGTGTTTCCTGATCAAGATCCTCCAGCTTCGCTTCATGTGCATAAGGCACGATCATCACATGACCACTTGTATATGGATACCTGTTGATAATTGCATAGGCCCTTTCCCCCCTGTATACGATCAGGTTTTCAGAGCTGTCTGTCACTTCCAGGACGTGGCAGAAAACACAGCCGTCTTTTTGTTTATGACTTGTTACGTATCTCATGCGCCAGGGGGAATAAAGGTGTTTCATTCAGTCAGGTGGTTGGTTTGTTCGTTGCGGGTTGACTGCAGCAGGATTGTTTGGGTTAACCCCTTCAATTCATTCACGGCTCGTCTTTATGATACCCGATGTTTTAAATTTAATACCCCTATCATAAACAACTTACGATCTCCAATCTCCGTACCCCGATACCCAGCCTGAACCATCAAACCAAATGATACAATCTCAGTAAATCTTAAAAACCATTGGAGAACCTGCATGACTGAAGTCGTCATTGTTGATGCTGTCCGAACCCCCATAGGCGCCCTCGGAGGCGCCCTGGCAAAAGTGCGCCCGGACGACCTGGGGGCAATCGTGCTCAAAGCCCTGATTGACCGCAATGACCTTGACCCATCTCTAATTGAAGAAATCTACATGGGCTGTGCCAACCAGGCCGGAGAAGATAACCGCAACGTCGCCCGTATGAGCGCTCTGCTGGCAGGCATCCCTGTCGAGGTCCCTGCAGTTACCTACAACCGCCTCTGCGCCAGCGGCCTGCATGCCGTCGTCCAGTCTTACCGCGCTATCAAGTCTGAAGACGGTGATGTCTATATCGGCGGCGGCCTCGAGAGCATGTCACGGGCACCGTACGCTGTACCGAAAGCCGAAAACGGCTTCCTATACGGCAACCTGACTGCCTGGGACACGACCCTCGGCTGGCGCTTCCCCAATGAAAAACTTAATGCCATGTACGGTAACGAATCGATGGGGGAAACGGCCGAAAACATATGGGACCTCAACCGCATTTCCCGCGAGGAGCAGGACCGTTTTTCTTTGCAGAGCCACCAGCGAGCGATCGCCGCCATCGATTCCGGCAGGTTTAATGACGAGTTGGTCCCTGTCCCCGTTCCGCAGCGCAAAGGCGACCCCATCATCATCGATACGGATGAACGTCCGCGCAGGGACACCTCGTTGGAAGCCCTGGGTCGGCTGCGGCCTGCCTTCCGCTCGAACGGCACCGTTACAGTGGGAAATTCTTCTGGCCTCAACGACGGCGCTTCTGCTGTTCTGCTGATGTCGGCCGAGAAGGCTGCTGAAATCGGGTTAAAACCGCTCGTGCGCATCGTCGGCGCGGCTGCAGCCGGCGTTGACCCCCGCACGATGGGCCTGGGTCCGGTCCCGGCCACTCGCAAAGCCCTCGAGCGTGCAGGTCTTACAATTGATGACATCGGTCTGGCGGAACTCAACGAGGCCTTCGCCGTCCAGGCGCTCGCCGTCATACAGGAACTGGGCCTCCGTGAAGATATCACCAACGTGAACGGCGGCGCCATCGCACTCGGACACCCGCTGGGATGCTCCGGTGCACGTATCCTGACCACGCTGGTCCACGAGATGAAGAAACGCGCGGCAACGTCGCCCCGCCCCTTTTACGGCCTCGCGACTCTTTGCGTCGGCGTCGGGCAGGGAGAGGCGCTTATCGTGGAATGGATGGGGGACTGAAGCGGATATGCAATTTCAAGAAAACCTCGCGCTTTTCGACAAGATGATGCGGGCAGAAGATCTGCCGGAAGTCGCCATCGAAACCTTCAAACATTATTACGAACTACTTTTCCGTGGCGGAACCGGGCTGATCCCGGAATCCGAAATAGAGGCTGTTCAGGATGTTCCGCAATCCGGCGACCTCGGGGATGAATTCCGGCGCTCCGGTCTCTCTGTGATCCATAATGCCGTCCTGGTCAAATTGAACGGCGGCCTGGGAACCAGCATGGGCATGGAGAAAGCGAAATCGCTTCTGCATGTAAAGGACAACCTGACCTTCCTGGACGTTATCGCCCGGCATGCCATCCATGTCGGCGTACCGCTCGTTTTGATGAACAGCTTTGCGACCCAGGCGGATTCACTCGCCGCCCTGAAGGATTATCCGGAACTGAAAAATTCAGGTTTTGATATCGATTTTCTCCAGCATAAGTTCCCGAAGGTCCTCGTCGAAACACTTCAACCGGCTTCCCAACCGGACCATCCGGAATTGTCCTGGAACCCTCCTGGGCATGGCGACCTGTATACGGCGCTCGTCACAAGCGGCTTCCTGGAAAACCTGCTCTCCGCCGGATTTGAATTTGCGTTCGTCTCGAACGGCGACAACCTTGGGGCGACACTGGACACACGATTACTCGGTTATTTCGCCTCCCGCAGGATCCCTTTCTTGATGGAAGTTGCCGCTCGCACGCCCGCTGACAGAAAAGGTGGTCACCTGGCTCTCTCCAGGTCCGGTGGTTTACTGCTGCGCGAGTCGGCGCAGTGCCCGGAAGGCGACCTGGATGCTTTCCAGGACATCGCCCGCCACAAGTTTTTCAACACCAATAACCTCTGGCTGCACCTGCCTTCCCTGGCAAAAAAGCTGGAGGAAAAGGGCAATATCCTCGGCCTGCCGTTGATCCGCAACAAGAAGACGCTCGACCCGCGTGATCCGTCGTCTCCTGCCGTTTATCAGCTCGAAACGGCGATGGGTTCTGCCATCAGCGTATTTGAGGGTGCGGAGGCGATCTGTGTGCCCAGGACCCGCTTCTCCCCCGTCAAGACTACGAACGATCTCCTCGCCGTCCGCTCTGATGCATACAAGCTGCTTGACGACTACCACATCAGCCCTGTTAAGGCCGTTCCACCGAGTGTTGAGCTGGACCCGGCTTATTTCCGTCTGATCGATGAGCTCGATGAACGCTTCCCGCAGGGCCCGCCGTCATTGATCGACTGCACCCGGCTGTCGATCCACGGAGACGTGATGTTCGGAAAACAGGTCCGCGCAGTGGGCGACGTCGAAATTCGCAACCCGGCCGGCGGGCAGCTGGTGATCCCGGATAACAGCTTGCTCACAGGTGAATGAACGATCGAAGGAGAAAGGACAATGCAATACGCCAACCTTGGACGAACAGGTTTAAAAGTTTCCCGCATTTGTCTGGGCATGATGAGCTTCGGCACATCGCAGTGGCGCGATTGGGTGCTCGATGAAGAAGATGCACGTCCACTGATCCAACACGCCCTCGAAAAAGGCATCAACTTCTTCGATACGGCCAATATGTATTCTCGCGGCGTCAGCGAAGAAGTGACCGGGCAGGCCCTGCGCGATTTCAGTCGGAGGGATGAAGTCGTGATTGCCACGAAAGTCTACTTTGCCTGGAGCGACGTACCCAACCAGGGCGGCCTCTCCCGGAAGCACCTCATGAGCGAAGTGGAAGCTTCTCTTAAACGCCTCGGCACAGACTACATTGACCTCTATCAGATCCACCGTTTCGATTACAACACTCCGATCGAAGAAACCCTTGAAGCGCTGAACGACCTGGTGCGTTCGGGCAAAGTCCGCTACATCGGCGCGTCGTCGATGTGGGCGTGGCAGTTCGCCAAATCGCTCTACCTGGCAGACCTGCACGGATGGAGCCGGTTCGTCTCCATGCAAAACCACTTCAACCTTATTTACCGTGAAGAAGAACGCGAAATGATCCCGCTTTGCCGTGACCAGAACATCGGCGTCATTCCATGGAGTCCATTGGCACGCGGCTTCCTCGCCGGCAACCGCACGCGCAGCAAGAGCGGTGATACGCTTCGCTCGAAATCCGACGAATTCGCCCACAACATGTACTACCGGGAGACCGATTTTAACATCGTCAACCGGGTGGTCGAACTGGCCGGAAAACACGGCGTCACACCCTCACAGATCGCCCTGGCCTGGATGACGGGCAAACCCTGGATCACAGCCCCAATAATCGGCGCCGGCAAGGCCCGCTACATCGATGAAGCCGTTGCCGCACTCGATATCGAGTTGACGGCAGAAGAAGTCACATATCTGGAGGAACTCTACGAACCGCATCCGGTCCTGGGGCACCGGTAGAAGTGCAGGGCCGAGAAAGACTCTTGTACGAAGCCCAGACAGACCGATTAAGGTAGAATGAAGCAGTTTCAAAAGAAAGGGGGCATTCGAACACTAAGGTAAACCAATGACAGACATCATTATCCAAACGGATGGTCTTACCGTTTACTACGGTAATCACCGTGGCGTGGTCGACCTCGACCTTACAGTCCGTTCCGGTGAAATATTCGGTTTTCTTGGGCCGAACGGCGCCGGAAAGACCACCACACAGCGGGTCCTCCTGGATATTATTCGCCCTTCACGCGGCACTGCAGCAGTCTTCGGCATGGACGCCCAGAAACAAGGCGTCAGTATCCGGCAGAAGGTCGGATATCTTCCTGGAGAACTCAGCCTTTATCCTGCAATGACCGGTCGTCGGTTCCTCGACATGGTCGGGAAGGTGCGCGGCAACAAGATTGATCCGGTCTTCAGGCGCACACTCTGCGAGAGGCTGCAGCTCGATGCAAGCCGCAAGATGCGCGAATATTCCCGCGGCAACAAACAGAAAATCGGCGTGGTAGCCGCTTTCATGTCACGTCCCGACCTGCTCATTCTCGACGAACCGACCACAGGCCTCGATCCAATCGTGCAGGCAGAAGTGCTCGACCTCGTCCGCGAAGCAAAAAACGAGGGTCGCACGGTTTTCTTTTCGTCGCATATCCTCTCCGAGGCGCAGGATGTCTGCGATCGCGTAGGGATCATCCGAGAAGGACGTTTGGTCCGGACAGAAAGCATAGAAGCTCTGACCCGGCAGCAGTTCCGCAAGCTTAAATTGACGTTCAGCGATACTGTTCCGAGTTTCGAATTTGAGGGCGTCACGGAAACCAGGCGCGACGAACAATCCGTTACCCTGGAAATACGTAACAACCTCGACGCCGTGCTGGAACAGGCTGGTTCGGAGGGAGCAACTGATATCGAGACCTTCCCCGTCACGCTTGAGGAAGTCTTTCTTACATCCTATGGGAATAACAAAGGAGCGCGCGATGTTTAGCCTGTTCCTTTTTGAACTCCGGGTTCGAACCAGCGCGATTATCGGGTGGGGCCTGGGCCTTTCCGCATTCGCTTTCATTTACCTCCCCTTTTATCCGTCTGCCTTCGATCAGTTCTCGAAGATCGACTTCGACAGCATCGCCCTCTACCAGGCATTGGGCAATTTTGATATGACATCGTTTGAAGGCTATTTTGCCTCCACCGTGCTGCAGTTCTTCGCAGTCCTTTTCGCAATATTTGCGGTGGTCAACGGAACGGGGACCCTGGCAGGAGAAGAGGACGCCGGAACCCTAGAACTGATCGCCGCCATGCCGCTTTCGCGTTGGCAGGTGGTCCTATCTAAAGCTTCTGCGATGATCGTCGCGACCGCGCTCATACTGGTTATTTCTGGCTTTTTTGTGATGGCAGGAGTGGCCTTCGTCGGGTCCCAGGTGGAGATCGAAATCACACCGATGGACTCGATCCCGGCTATCTGGAACAGTTTTCCGATCACGATCTGTTTTCTCATGATAAACCTTTTCCTTGGCGCATCGCTGCCCAACAGACGCATTGCTTCAACGATTGGCACGGTCGTGATCATTTTCAGCTACTTCGGAACGAATCTCTCCGGGCTCATCGAATCGCTTGAACCGCTTGGACCCCTTCTGCCGTTTTATTATTATGATTCCACTGCCGCCGTGTTTACCGGCGGAGTTGATTGGGGAAACGTAAGGATTCTTTTAATCGCTGCTCTGGTTTTCCTGGTGCTGGCTATCATTGCATTTCAGCGCCGCAATCTGACAGTCGGTGCATGGTTCTGGCAGCGCGCCAGGCCGCCGGCCTGATCGATGAACGGCCCGCTCAATATCGTACTCCCTCTGGTAGGCACGGGAGATAAGCTCAATGCCTTCACTTCGAGCCGCCCACCTGCGCTCATTGAAATCGCCGGAAATCCTCTGATCAAGCATGTCCTGGCGATGTTCGCCACCCTTCCGCCGACTCTACCACGCACATTCATCTTTATCACGCGGGCAAAAGACCGGTGGATCCGCAGCTGGATGGAAAGCAGTCAGCCCTCGCTTAAGAGTCTTTTCATCGAACAAGATGACAGCCCTGATCCGGCACACGCTCTCTACCAAATACGCGCTGGGCTTTCAGGGCCCATCCTCCTGCTTCGGCCCGACCGGTGGATCGATACGGACCTCGCTTTCCTAGGCGATTTTTCTTCAACAGCCATTTGCTGGGTGCGCACGGCGGCTGGACAGCCATTCGGAGGGCAATGGGTCCACACAGACCGGCGGCGCATTCTCAAGATCGATCATCAACCTCCTATTTCAGGAGAACGCATTGCCCCGGCCGGCCTGTATTATTTTCCGGACAGCCACGCGCTCGTTGATGCTGTCGAAGAAATCTTCGTGAACGATCTTCAGGAAAACGACTATTCCATCAACGAAGCCATAAATATTCTCATCGACCGCGGCTTTTCCGTGCAGGCTGAAGCAGCCACAGCGCTGCATGATACCGGCTCGACGAAGGGTCTACTCGAGCTTAACGCCCACCTGCTCGTGGGTGGACACGCCAATTTCACTTCGCGAGCAGATGCAGACGGCGCGACCATCGTCCCGCC
>JBFGQG010000123.1:0-8627 GCA_041564295.1 Anaerolineales bacterium
CACCTTGCAGGAAATGCTGACCGTCAAGTCGGATGATGTGACCGGTCGTGTAAAGACGTATGAAGCGATCGTCAAGGGCGAGGCGATTGAAGAGCCCGGCATTCCGGCCTCCTTCCGGGTGTTGGTGAAAGAACTTCAAAGCCTCGGCCTCGCTGTTGAAGCCGTAACGGATTCGGGCATCGTCCGCTTTGGTAAGGTAGAAGATAAGAGCAAACCGCCGCGCGTGGATACAGCCCTGTTGAGTCTGGGCGGCGATTTCTAGCGAATCTGTGAAATATCGCTCAAATTGGTCTTTGAAAACCTTGACGCCTCAAGACACGGGTAGTAGAATGCCCTTTCGTCTCTGAAAGACCCCTACTGTGGCCGGTCTTCCTGCCGCAGAAACATTGTTGATATGTGAGGCCATCAAATTGATGGTCTCATTTATTGGACAGAGAAAGAATAAAAAAATTGGAGTGAATAGTGCCTACGATTAATCAGCTGGTCCGAAAAGGACGCTCAAGCAAGAAGGTCAAGAGCACGGCGCCTGCGCTGCAGTACATCATGAATTCGATGAAGCAGCGGCGCATTCGTCAGCCTAAAGGCGCGCCGCAGAAGCGTGGAGTTTGCACAGTGGTGCGCACGATGCCGCCGAAGAAACCAAACTCGGCGCTGCGGAAAATCGCTCGTGTTCGTCTGACAAACGGTATCGAAGTGACTGCCTACATTCCCGGTGAGGGCCACACCCTCCAGGAGCACTCGGTTGTCATGATTCGCGGCGGGAGGGTTAAAGACCTCCCGGGCGTTCGCTACCACGTGGTACGCGGGAATCTCGATACCACGGGAGTCAATGATCGTAAGCAAGGGCGCTCCAAATACGGAACCAAACGCCCGAAGTAAATGGATAATCGCCGGAAATCCGGCGATTATGTTCGTAACCTTTTGCTGAATGTTGAAAGACGGAGATAGATATGCCCCGTAGAAACCGACCCGAGAAGCGCGAAATCCAACCGGATGTGCGTTACAAAAGCGTTGAGGTGCAGTCCTTCATCAACCGGATTATGAAGGACGGCAAGAAGAGTACCGCGGCGAGCGCAATTTATGATGCTTTCGATATTATCGAAGAGCGCACCAAAAAGCCGCCGCTGGAAGTTTTCCTGCAGGCGCTCAAAAATGTTTCCCCGGTCATGGAAGTCCGCCCTCGCCGCGTCGGCGGTGCGACCTACCAGGTTCCGATGGAAGTCCCTTCCCACCGCCAGTTTGCGCTGGCAACCCGCTGGTTGATTTCGGCGGCGCGCGCCCGCGGCGGCAGAAGCTTCGCGGAAAAAATGGCCGGTGAGCTGATGGATGCTGCCAACAACACCGGTCCGGCAGTGCGGAAACGAGAAGAAACCCACAAGATGGCGGAGGCCAACCGCGCCTTCTCCCATTACCGGGTGTAAGTTAGCAGCACATTTGCTGTCAATGGTTGTGAATTATGGCTCAATTACCCATCGATAAACTCCGAAATATTGGCGTTATTGCGCATATCGATGCCGGCAAGACGACGACCACCGAGCGGATCCTGTTCTATACGGGCAAAACGCACCGGATCGGTTCGGTCGATGACGGTACAACGGTCACCGACTGGATGGAGCAGGAGCGCGAGCGCGGGATTACGATCGTGTCTGCAGCGGTTACGGCCGAGTGGCGCGGGTACCAGATCAACGTGATCGATACCCCGGGGCACATCGACTTTACTGCTGAGGTGCAGCGCTCCCTGCGAGTCCTCGACGGCGGCGTCGTTGTATTCGATGCTGTCCAGGGTGTTGAGCCTCAGAGCGAGACTGTCTGGCGCCAGGCCGACCGTTACAACGTGCCGCGCATTTGCTTCATCAACAAGATGGACCGCGTCGGCGCATCGTACGAGCGTACGATCAACATGATCCGCCAGCGCCTTGGCGCTAACCCGATTCCCGTCCAGCTGCCGATCGGCACAGAAGCCGAATTTGCCGGAGTAATGGACCTGCTGTCCGGCAACCAGATCATCTGGGACGACTCGCTTGGCGCAGAACCGAAGGTCTCGCCCGTCTCCGGTGAACTCAAAGAACGTTACGAGGCCGCCCGTGAAGCGATGCTCGAAGCGATTGCGGAAGAAGACGACGAAATTGCCATGCTGTACCTCGAGGGGGACGAGATCAGTGAAGACGATTTGAAAACGGCGCTTCGCCGGATCGTGCTTGCAGGGAAAGCGAACCCCGTTTACTGTGGTTCTTCCTTGAAGAACAAAGGCGTCCAGCCATTGATCGATGCAATCGTCGACTATCTGCCTTCGCCGCTTGATGTGCCGGCTGTGAAAGGTTTCAATCCGAACAACCTGGAAGATGAACTCGAGCGGGAGGCGGAAGAGACCGAGCCGACGAGCGCACTTGTTTTCAAGGTGGTGGCGGACCCGTACGTTGGTCGGCTGTCTTACTTCCGCGTATACTCCGGTAAGGTGTCCAAGGGTGCGACCCTTTACAACTCTACCGAGGGCAAGCGGGAGCGCATCGGCCGCCTGCTGCGCATGTACGCAGACCGCAGGGAAGACGTGGATGAAATCGGTGTGGGCGACATCGGGGCTGTTTTGAGCCTCAAGAACACCTTTACCGGGCATACACTCTGCGACATGTCGAACCCGATCCTGCTGGAAAGCATCAGCTTCCCGGATCCGGTGATTTCCGTCGCGATCGAACCGAAAACCAAGGCCGATCAGGACAAGATGGCCGTAGCCCTGCATAAGCTGGCTGAAGAAGATCCGACCTTCCAGGTCAAGTCTGACGAAGCCACTGCACAGACCATCATTTCGGGGATGGGTGAGCTCCATCTCGAGGTGCTTGTGGATCGCATGAAGCGCGAGTACCGCGTGCAGGCCAATGTGGGTCGCCCGCGGGTCGCTTATAAGGAAACGATCACCCGGCCGGTGGAGCGTGCGGAATTCCGCTACGTCAAGCAGACCGGTGGTCGCGGCCAGTACGGGCATGTCGTGCTCGAAGTTGAACCGGCTGAGCCGGGCAACGGTGTCACATTTGAAGATAAGATCGTCGGTGGTGTAATTCCGCGTGAATACATCAATCCGATTGAAAAAGGTGTGCGTGAAGCAACGCAGGCCGGTGTTTTGGCCGGTTATCCTGTGACTGATATCCATGTACGCCTATACGACGGGTCCTTCCACGAAGTCGACTCGAGCGAAATGGCCTTCAAACTGGCCGGTTCGCTGGCGCTGCGGGAAGGTCTGCAGGCGGGGCATTCCGTGCTGCTTGAGCCTGTCATGAAGGTCGAAGTGGTCGTTCCGGAGGAATTCCTGGGCGATATTATCGGCCAGATTAACTCCCGCCGCGGCATGATCCAGGGGATTGAAGCCCGGCAGGGGAACGCCCAGGCCGTCAGCGCAATGGTACCGCTGGCAGAGATGTTCGGGTATGCGACGGATTTACGGTCTGCGACCCAGGGCCGCGGGGTATTTTCGTTGGAGTTTGACCACTACGATAAAGTGGATTCAAAGATTGCTGACGCGATTATTCGCACAGGATAACGTTCAAATTTTCGCAGCAGGTACCCACCAGCGCTGCACAACAATAACGAGTAGATGGAGTAATCAATGTCAAAAGAAAAATTCACGCGAACGAAGCCGCACTTGAATGTCGGCACGATGGGCCACATTGACCACGGCAAGACGACGTTGACGGCGGCGATCACGAAAGTGAGTGCCTTGCTGGGGCACGGGGACTTTCGGGCGTTCGATCAGATCGACAATGCGCCGGAAGAGAAAGAGCGCGGGATCACGATCAACATATCGCATGTGGAATATGAGACGGAGAACCGGCATTATGCGCATGTGGACATGCCGGGGCACCGCGACTACATCAAGAACATGATCACGGGTGCGGCGCAGGTGGACGGAGCGATACTGGTGGTGGCTGCGCCGGACGGACCGATGCCGCAGACGCGTGAGCACGTGCTGTTGGCCCGGCAGGTGGAAGTGCCGTCGATCGTGGTGTATTTGAATAAAGTTGACATGATGGACGATGAAGAGCTGCTGGAGCTGGTGGAGTTGGAGCTGCGCGAGCTGTTGAACGAGTATGGATTTCCTGGGGATGAGACGCCGATCGTGCGCGGGAGTGCCCTGGCGGCGCTGTCGAGCGAGTCGGACGACCCGGGAGCGCCGGAATACGCCAGCATAGTTGAGCTGTTGCGGGTGGTGGACGAGTACATTCCGGAGCCGGTGCGCGAGACGGACAAGGCCTTCATGATGTCGGTGGAGGACGTATTCTCGATCAAGGGCCGCGGCACGGTGGTGACGGGGCGGATCGATCGGGGGATCGTGAAAGTCAGTGATCCGGTTGAGATCATCGGGCTGCAGGAAAAGAGCCTGGGTTCAGTGGTGACGGGCGTGGAGATGTTCCACAAGCTGCTGGACCAGGGGCAGGCGGGCGACAATGTTGGCTTGCTGCTGCGCGGGATAGACCGGACGCAGGTGGAGCGCGGGATGGTGATAGCGAAGCCGAAGAGCATCACGCCGCACACGAAGTTCAAGAGCGAGGTGTACGTCTTGCGCAAGGACGAAGGCGGGCGGCACAAGGCGTTCTTCTCGGGCTACCGGCCGCAGTTCTTCATCCGGACGATGGATGTGACGGGCATGATCATGCTGCCGGAAGGCGTGGAGATGGTGATGCCCGGAGATAATGTGAACCTGGAAGTGGAATTGATCGTACCGGTGGCGCTGGAAGTGGGCTCTAAATTCGCCATCCGTGAAGGCGGCCTGACCGTCGGCGCCGGTGTGATCACGCAGATCCTGGAATAGAGAAATGGCAAAGAAAAAAGGTGTGCGGATCATTGTGACGCTCGAGTGCCAGTCGTGTAAAGAACGTAATTACACGACGGAAAAGAGCCGGCGGAATGATCCTGCACGTATGGAACTGAATAAATACTGCTCGCGATGCCGTGAGCATACATTGCACCGCGAGACGAAATAGATTAGCAACAGGTTGGTTTTGGTGGGTTGCAGGTTTGAGGTCGAAAGTTGAGGACCTGGTTTGACTCTCTTTTGCACATGTAGAGGAATCAGCTCAATCTTCAACATTCAACCTGCAACCGCCATAAACCAGCTCACTTCTTAACGAACATAGGCGAGTAGCTCAATTGGCAGAGCAACGGTCTCCAAAACCGTAGGTTGTGGGTTCGATTCCTGCCTCGCCTGCTGATTAAGACGGCGCCAGTATGTTTGGCGTCGTTTTAAACGTAACCCGGTGCTGCGGATGTCGCACACCCGAAGGAGAAATCAGTGGCTCAAAAACGAGTGGTTCGCAAGCAGCCGAATGCCATCCAGCGTCTATATCGTGAGACAGTTGGTGAACTGAGAAAAGTGTCCTGGCCGACTCGCAAAGAAGCGACAAACCTGACGATTATCGTACTCGTTGTGGTAGGTGTCATGGTCTTGATTTTAGGGACGCTCGACATTTTCTTCACCTGGCTTCTCTCATTAATTGTGTAAGCGAGGATTGGCGATCAAGATTGCAGTTCGTCCGGTGTAAGTCGATTGCACCTGTGGTGTGCTGAACGTGGAAAAGGTAAATGCCGATGGACGAAGAAGTAATGAATGGGAATGGTGAAACGCCGGAATTCTCCGACACCGAAGAAGAATCCGTCGAAATTGTCAGCCCTGAAACTGAAAAAGAAGAATTTGGTATTCAAGAAGAAAATGCTGAAACGGATGAAGATGGGCGTGAGTGGTACGTCGTCCATTGTTACTCAGGCTACGAGAATAAGGTCCGGCACAACCTGGAACAGCGCATCGATTCGATGGGTATGAAAGACCGCATATTCGACGTCGTCGTACCGGTCGAAGAAGAAATAGAAGTGCGCGACGGGCGCCGCCGAACAATCGAACGCCGCGTCTTCCCTGGATATATCCTGGTCAACATGATCATGACCGAGGAGTCTTGGTATGTCGTTCGCAATACGCCCGGAGTGACAGGATTCGTCGGCCAGGGTAATACGCCGATCCCGCTGCGCCCTGAAGAGGTCGCGCATATCGTCAAGCGCATGGAGGCGGAGACACCGCGCATAAAGGTGACATTTAAGCCTGGTGAGAGGGTGCGGATCATCGACGGGCCGTTCAACGACTTCCGCGGGACGGTATCCGAGATTGATATGGAACGTGCGAAAGTGCGTGTCATGGTCAATTTCTTCGGGCGTGAGACGCCGGTAGAGCTTGACTTCTTGCAAGTAGAAAAAGCATAGTAAATCAACGTGGGAGGGTGGCAGAACACCCGCCAAGAACCAGCGGTTCTCAATGATCCGCACGTTCCCCACCACTAAGGAGATAAATCGTGGCAAAGAAACTATCCGCAGTCGTAAGACTACAAATCAAAGCCGGCCAGGCTTCGCCTGCGCCGCCCATTGGCCCCGCCCTGGCAGGATACGGGATTAACCTGATGGCCTTCTGCAAGGAATACAACGCCCGCACTTCAAGCATGGTCGGTGAGATCATTCCGGCAGAAATTAGCGTGTATTCCGACGGCTCATTCAAGTTCATCTTGAAAAGCCCCCCCGCCTCCGTGCTTCTGAAGAAAGCTGCCGGGGTTGCCAAGGGAAGCGCAGTGCCGAACCGCGACAAGGTTGCGAAGGTTACCCGTGACCAGGTGCGCGAAATCGCTGAAAAGAAAATGAACGACCTCAACGCTATCGATATCGAAGGCGCGATGCGCCAGATCGAAGGCACTGCTCGCAATATGGGTATTGAGGTCGTGGATTAAAACCTGTGGGAGGGCGTCTAACGCCCGCCTGCTTTGTAATCAGCCGAATGTCTCCAGATCCTGGAAAGCGATGATCCAGCTGATTACTCAGCCATTCGCCAGGTAAGTGACATAACCAATATTAGATTCTTAGCGAATTGCATACCACAGAGGTGAATAATGCCGAAACATGGAAAAGCATACCGGGAAGCCGTCAGCAAAATCGATCGCGATAAGCTGTATTCCCCGTCAGAGGCTTTGGCTCTGGCAAAAGAAACATCCTTTACAAAATTCGATTCGACCGTCGAGGTTCATATCCGTCTGGGCGTAGACCCGCGCCACGCCGATCAGCAGGTCCGAGACGTCGTCGTACTCCCACACGGTCTCGGAAAGACAGTCAGGGTGCTCGTTTTCGCGCAGGGCGAAGGCGCGCAGCTCGCACGCGAAGCCGGTGCGGATTATGTCGTCGACGATGATGAAATGATTCAGAAAATCCAGAACGGATGGACGGATTTCGACGTCGCCATTTCCACCCCGGAAATGATGAGCAAGGTCGGGCGTCTCGGCCGTGTCCTAGGCCCGCGCGGCCTGATGCCGAACCCGCGCGCCGGTACGGTTGTTGCCGACGAGCACATCCCGCGTGTGATCAATGAGTCTAAGGCCGGCCGTGTGGAGTTCCGCGTGGACAAAACTTCCAACCTGCACGTGCCGATCGGAAAAGTCTCGTTTTCTGAAGATCAATTGGTGGATAACATGGCAACGTTCATGGAAGCCGTCAAAAAAGCTCGGCCGCCTGCAGCAAAAGGGATTTACATCCGCAAGGTCGCTGTCACAACAACGATGGGTCCGGGGATCAAAGTCGATCCAAACAAGGCCCAGCAAATGGAAACTGAATAAGCGATTTTATGTAGTTCGGGATAGGCGCAGGTCACGGCCTATCCCACCTTCACAAACCAGAAATTTTTGGTACAATACTCGCCGTTTGTTCGCCGCAGACAGCAGGCGCCCGGTAGCTGACCGGGCTTAATATTCCTGCCGAGGTGAAAGCTTCTCGAGATAACCCCGTCACATTATCGTGATAAACGAGAGTCTTTGCCTTTCATGTCGCCGGCAAAGACTTTTTTTATTGGCATCCTGAACGAAAGGAGGAATGACCTTGGCTCTTACCAAAAAACGCAAGACGGAATTGCTGGACAAGTACAAGGATTGGCTGTCCAACAGCCGTGCAGTCTTTATGACCGAATACACAGGTGTCACGATGCAGCACCTGGACCAGCTGCGCGCGAAAATGCGTGAAATCGGTGGTGAATATCACATCGTCAAGAACACGCTTGGCCGCCGAGCCTTCGAAGAAGCCGGATTCGAGATTCATGAAGAACTCTTCACTGGCAGCACTGCTGTCGGTTTTGCATTTGAAGATTCGCCCGGCGCTGCGAAAGCGATTTCAGATTTTGCGAGCGATGTTGATTTCGTCAAGCTGAAAGGCGGTTACCTGGGTGAGCGTTTCATCACCAGGGACGAAGTCAAAGCGCTGGCTGATCTCCCGCCGCTGCCGGTACTGCGCGCCCAACTGCTTGGCGTCATCAACGCTCCGGCATCCAAACTTGTCCGGACTCTTGCCGAACCCGGACGTGGTATTGCAGCAGTTATCCGCGCTTTCTCTGAAAAGGACGCGGCTGCTGCATAGTTAAAACAAAAATATACCTGCTCGAAAGAATCGCTGCAGGTGCTGAATCTAAGGAGAATTTAAAAATGGCTGATCTGGAAAAAATTGTCGAACAACTTAGCGAACTGACCGTTCTTGAAGCTGCTGAGCTGGTTAAGAAACTTGAAGAGAGCTGGGGCGTTTCTGCCGCCGCTCCGGTAGCTGCTGTAGCCGCCGTTGCAGGCGGG
>JBFGQG010000124.1:0-8602 GCA_041564295.1 Anaerolineales bacterium
CTTGCCCACGAACGCGAACACGGCACAATGGAACAGCTCATGGCCTCACCCATCCGCCGAGTCGAGCTCCTCATCGGCAAAACCCTGCCTTACGTATTCGTCGGATTGGTTAATGTGATCGTTATCCCGGTGCTGGCAATGACATGGTTTCAGGTACCGTTCAACGGCAGTTTTCCGCTCTTTTTCGGGCTGTCCGCGCTTTTTCTATTTGCCATCCTGAGCATGGGCATGGTCATCGGCGTTTTCATCCGCACTCAGCCGGCCGCACTCGCCCTTTCCTTCCTCGTCATTTTCTTTCCCGGTTTTTTTCTTACCGGGATTTTCTTTCCGATCGCCTCTATGCCCGAGATTATGCGTCTCGAATCAATGTTCTTACCGGGTACGCATTATGCTGTGATCACGCGCGGCGTGTTCCTCCCCGGCATCGGGCTTGAAGTCCTCTGGCCGTATGCCCTCATGCTGGCATTTCTGGGCCTTGTCTTTACTGCGGTCAGCGCGCTGTTTTTCCGTAAGAAACTGGGGTAATGGCCATGTTCCGACGCATCTGGACGATCGTCAAAAAAGAGTTCACACACCTGATCCGTGACTGGTGGCTGCCGGCCTTCATGCTGTTCGGCGGCGTGTTGGAACTCGTCCTCGTCGGATGGGCTACATCGCGTCCGATCACAAACCTGCCGTTGATGGTGCTCGATCACGACAGGACCGCTTCCAGCCGTGCCTTCTTCCAGACCCTGATCAACTCTGAAACCTTCGTGCTTTACGACTATGCGCAGAACAATGACGAGATTGCCTCCGCCCTCGACCGTGGGTTGATTAACGCCGCGATCATTTTTCCACCCGGTTTTGAATCCAATCTCCTTTCGCCTTCCGGCCGGCCAAGCGTTTCTGTTCTCTTGAACGGCGCGGAAAGCATCCCCGCCCTGGCTGCGCTGCGCGCAATCGACGGCGCAGCTTCGGTACTGAACGAGGATATCGCCCTCGAACGCCTCGGTATTCCCCGTGACCGGTACGCCGGGTTTTTCCCCAGCCTGCGCGTCTGGTTCAACGAGACGCTCAGCGAAGCCCTCTATACGACACCCGCAGAGCTGGGATTGATGCTTGAGTTCACCGTCCTGCTTTTTGCGGCGCTGTCTTTCTCGCGCGAGCGAGAATTGGGGACTCTCGAGCAGCTACTCGTTATGCCGTTTTCCTCCCTGGAAATCATCATCGGCAAAGCTGTTCCTGTGGTCCTGATCGGATTTACCGATTTTCTGCTCATGCTGGGCATGGTCCACCTCGTCTTTGACGTCCCCGTGCGAGGCTCGCCTGGGCTCCTCATGCTGCTCGCCTTCGGGTACCTGCTCGTCGAGTTGAGTAAAGGCATGGTCATCTCTGTCATATCCCGCACGCAGCACCAGGCTTTCCTGCTCGTGCTGCTTGTCGGGATGGTCGACTTCATTTTCACCGGCTACGCCGCCCCGGTCGAATCGATGCCCCAGGTACTCCAATGGGTCGCCAATGTCGTCCCCGCACATCACTGGCTCGCAATCCTGCGCGGCATCCTGCTCAAAGGCACCGGGCTTGATGTGCTCTGGCAAAATGTGGCCGCATTGGCCGCCCTCGGGTTGGTGATCGGCACTTTTTCGCTGCGCTTTGTCCGGCGCGCCTTATGAGGGCACTATGACCATCATTGCCTCGGCAAATCAGCTTTCCAAACGCTTTGGAAGTTTCACCGCCGTAGACGCGGTCGATTTCGAAGTGTACAAGGGTGAGATTTTCGGTTTTTTAGGGCCTAATGGCTCCGGAAAAACAACGACGATCCGTATGCTGCTGGGGCTGATTCCACCGAGTGGTGGCTTAGTCGAAGTCCTGGGAAGCGACGCCACCACTGCTGGCCTGGACCTGCGCCGCCGCATCGGGTATATGTCCCAGCGCTTCAGCCTCTATAACGACCTGACAGTGAGTCAGAACCTGAATTTCTACGGCAGGGCCTACGGGCTGGACAACAAAACGCTGAATTCCCGCATCAAGGAAGCGCTGGACATGTCCGGTCTTGTTGGACGTGAACGCAACCTGACCCGCGATCTTGCCGGGGGATGGCGTCAGCGGTTAGCGCTTTCGGCCGCAATCCTTCACCGGCCTGAAATCCTCTTCCTTGATGAACCGACTGCGGGCGTTGACCCGGTCTCCAGGCGTGCGTTCTGGGACCTGCTCTATAATCTCGTCCGTGATGGCGTCACCGTCTTCGTCACCACCCACTACATGGACGAAGCCGAGCACTGCCACCGGCTGGCATTTATCCAGCGCGGCAAAATCATCGCTTACGGCGCTCCGGACGAGATCAAGCGCGATATGATGCGCGGGGAGGTGCTGGAAATCGAACCAGCAGATCCGGTTCGCGCCGTTGCTGAACTGCGCGCGGCTGCAAAAAACGGGGTCCTGGACCTCGAAGACGTGGAATTGTACGGTGCGCAGGTCCACGTGGTTGCCCAGGGGCTGCAGGAGCAGCTAGAAGGGATCGCCGTTGTGCTAAAATCCGCCGGGATCGATCCGGGCAGAATGGCGATTGTTGAACCGACGCTTGAAGATGTATTTATCGCTTGCATGCAGTGAAAAGCGCCGGCGAAAGCCGGTAATGGAGAACGTTATGAAGTACAAGACCCCAATTTATATCCTTATGGTCTTCCTGGCCGCCGGCTGTTCCTCATTGACCACGAAAGACGCGAACGAAGGGCCTATCCAGGCCTCCGGCATGGTGGAAACGGTCCAGGTGAATGTCGCATCTGAATTTGGCGGCAGGGTCGTCGAAGTCTTTTCCGGCGAAGGCGATGCGGTCTCTGCGGGAGACCCGCTCTTCCGGCTCGCCGACGATCTCCTTTCGGCACAGCGCAACCAGGTCCTGGCAGCTCGTGATACCGCGGAAAGCAACCTCGCCCTGGCCGAAGCGCAGCTTGCTTCTGCTTCAGCTGCACAGGATGCCGCAGAATCTTCCCTGGCGCTTGCCAGCCTCCAACTGGAACAGGTGGTTTCAGCTGCACGGCTGCAGGAACAGCCGCTGCGGGAGGCAGCATGGGCCCAGGCGCTCCCGGAAGACTTTGACCGCCCGGCCTGGTATTACCAGAAGCACGAAATGCAAGAAGCTGCTGCTGCAGAGATGCAGTTGGCGGCTGAGGAACTCGAAAGCGCGCGTGCCGCCTACGCGACCGTCCTAGCCGAACCGTACATGCCCGGGCTCAACCTGGCCGAATCCCGGCTTGCAGCGGCACAGGCTGCTTACGCGATTGCGCAAGAACTGCTGCAGCGCGAAGCAGCTTCGAACGAATCGGATGGGATCAGCGCGGCGGTACAGGCCCTTTATGATAGCGCCAGGGCTGATCTCGAAACTGCCCAATCCGAGTTCAATTCGCTGCTTTCCGAACAAGAGGTGAATGATGTGCTGGAGATACGGGCCAGACTTGCCGTGGCGCAGGCCCGTTTTGACCTCGCGCGTGACCTGTACGACTCGCTGCGGACCGGTGAAGACTCGCTGGCAGTTCAGGCCGCGCGTTTAGGCGTCTCTCAAGCCAGGATCGCTCAGGACCAGGCCGCGGCCGCGCTCGCGCAGGCACAGGCTGCGGTCGCGGTCGCACAGGATACCATCGCCGAAACGAACGCCGCGCTCGCAGCGCTCGATGTCCAGCAATCAAAATTAACCGTCACCGCTCCTGTATCCGGCGTCGTGCTGATGCGCGGCGTCGAGCCGGGAGAAATTGTCGTACCTGGCGCCGCTGCATTCACAATCGGGAAGCTAGATGCGCTGACCATCACCGTCTTTGTTCCTGAAAACAGGTATGGCCGAATCTCCCTGCAGGACACAGCCGAAGTGCAGGTCGATTCTTTCTCCGGCGAGACTTTCAATGCCGTGGTCACACGCATAGCAAACGAGGCTGAATTCACCCCGCGCAACGTCCAGACTCAGGAAGAGCGCGTGACGACGGTCTTCGCGATCCGGCTGGAGGTGACGGATCCGGATGGTCGACTGAAGCCCGGGATGCCTGCGGACGTGACGTTCTCAGGCTCGGATTAACTGGTAAGGCAGGTAATATTTCCTGGTGACCCGGGGGCAGGCAACCGTGCGGAATCTTGAAGATTACGCGTCAACGGTATTACTCCCCGTCATTCGCAACAGGATATAACCGACGACGCCCGAGATCAGCGATGCGACAAGGATACCGAGTTTGGCAAAGTCCAGCAGGCTGCCTTCGCTGAACGCCAAACCGGAAACGAAGATCGACATCGTAAAACCGACCCCACCCAGCCAGCTTACGGCATAGATCTGCCGCCACCTGACCCCATCCGGAAGGTCTGCGAACTTGAGGCGCACGGCGACATAAGAAAACAGCGTAATCCCCACTTGCTTACCAAGGACGAGTCCGAGGATAATCCCCAGGCTGACCGGATGGCTGAGTGAATCGCCGATCGAAGCGCTTTCGATCGGTACACCGGCATTTGCGAAGGCAAACAGCGGCAGGATCATGAACGTCGTCCATGGATGCAGACCGTGTTCGATCCGCCGGAGCGGGGATTGGATTGACCGGGCAGCAGTCTGTAACGCCGCGGCGACTTTCTGCTGGTATTTCTTCGAGAGGGGATGCAGCCTTGGATCTTCCAGGCGTTCGATCTCTTCCAATTTTTCTTTCCCCCAGGCAACGAACTCGATCGGATCACGCCTGGTCCGTGTCGGGATGGTAAACGCAACGAGCACGCCGGCGATCGTCGCGTGGACACCTGATTCGAAAAACGAAAACCAGACTGCAATTGCCAGGATTACGAACGGGAGCGGGCTGCGCGTGCGGACAAAGTTCAAAACCAGCAAACCGGCCAGGCAGGACAGGCCGATTCCGAGAAGAACCCAATTGATTTCAGCCGTATAGAAAATCGCAATCACCAGAACGGCGCCGATATCGTCGCCAATCGCCAGGGCGGTCATGAACACCCGTAGAGTCGTCGGGATGCGCCTCCCCAGGAGCGCCAGGATCCCAAGCGCGAAGGCAATGTCCGTCGCCACCGGGATTCCCCATCCACCGGAGCCTTCGCCGCCGGCATTGACGAGCAGGTAAAAAAATGCGGGAGCCGCCATGCCGCCCAGTGCTGCGACGATCGGCAGCGTCGCCTTCCGAAGCGAGGAAAGCTCACCGACCATCACTTCGCGCTTAATTTCAAGGCCGACCAGGAAAAAGAACAGCGCCATCAAGCCGTCGTTGATCCAATGCTGCAGGGAGGCCTTGAATTCATAACTGCCGGCCACAAAGCCGACCTTCATCTTCCAAAAACTGAAGTACTGGTCAGCCAGGCTGGAATTTGCCAGGATGAGGGCAGCGATCGTGACAAACAGCAGCACAATGCTGCCAGCTGCTTCCAAATGTGCAAATTTTTCCACACCTGTGCGGGTGACTTCCTGCAATCGCAAAAACTGGTTGCTTCGCTTGCTGATTTCTTTCCTTAGCATGTGGACACCTTTAAATGTTATTTTTTTCGATGCTGCTCACCCGATAAAATGAACATTTCTTCCATCGAATGCTGGTAAATGGAGTTACTGAATTTCTTCCGGTTGAGTGGTTTCTTCCGGAAGGGTTTCTTCTGCCGGGTCGTTTTGAGCACCATCCGCCACCGCAGGAATCGGCGCAGCGTAGTAAATGTGGTCTTTCAAATACCGCATGACCAACGCAACCGATGCCAGGAGCGGGACGATGATCAGAGCCAACAGCGCAGTCCCGACCGTCAACGCACCGATTACAGCCACGAAAACGACGCCAGGGTGAATCTTCAACTGTCTGCCCATGATCTGCGGCTGCAGCCATACTCCTTCCACGAACTGGACCCCGGAAAAAACCAGTATGGTCAGAATGACGAGCAGCGGATTTGAGACGTTCAAATATGTTGAGCCTTCAAACCAGGCGATTATAACGGCAATGACCAATGTTATCAAAGGGCCGACTGATGGTATCAGCGCCAGGAATCCCGCCAGGCTGCCCAGCAACGCAGCTTTCGGCAGGCCGATCAGCGCAGCGCCAACCCCGGACAATACGCCGACCAGAAGCATCACGAGAAACTGTCCGCGCACATAGGCCTGCCAGATTTTCTTAATTTCCTTCTGCAGGTTGCGAACATCCGTTTGATAGTCCACGTGGAACTGGCGGATAATCCATTCTCGAACCTTGGGCCAATCCAGTAAGAGATAATACACCACGAGCAGAATCAAAAACAACCATGCCAGGTTGGTTGTAGCCGAGTTGATGATCTGGAATACACGCGCCGGGCTGAAAACCTGGCTCGAGGTGGCCTGCACTTCCATCAGGAATTCCTCCAGCACAGCTTCCATCCCAAAAGCGCTGGCCGGGCTCGCCAGGGCCTCTACGATTTCAGGCAGGGATTCCTGAAACCGTAGGGCGAGACCCTGCGCCTGCCGTGCAACGATCGGCGCAAGGCTGATGACGATCAAGACAACAACTGCCAGGAAAAAGAAATATACCAGCGGCACCACGTAATTCCGCTCCCAGCCGGTCCGCGCTTTCAACCTGTTCACTGCCGGGTATAGCAGATAGGCGATCAAAGCGGCAATCGTCAATGCGCCGATCATAGGCCGGATAACGATTAAACCCCACACCAGGCCGCCGAGAAGTAAGAGAGCGACGAGGTAGCGGGTAGCCCGGTCCCATTGCTTGGTCGTGTAATCCATTACGTTCGATCTCCAAAAAAATATCGAAGCGGGTATTCCACCGTCATCAAATTCTTGAAAAGGGGTTCTTCTAAGCCGGTTGACGCACTTCCAATTTATCGCAAAATTCGGCTGAAAGGCAGTCGCCAACCAGCCGATGAAGGAAACAATTTTTAAAAATTCAAGCGTTTACTGACCCAGATTATAGTAGTTGTAAATAGCCTGTGAAATTTCTGCAATAAGCACGGAGGCAGGTTGCCAGACAAGTTGTTCCCGATCGTAAAGAAAAATGACCAGGACGTAATTACCGCCGGGGGTATAGACCACGCCTGCATCGCCGATCGTGTTAATGCTGCCAAGTGAGTTGGTAACCCAACCGTGCTTATGAGCGACCTGCGTGCCTTCTGGCACTCCGGCTTCGATCAGCGCACCGATGCGGTTCTTCAACAAGAACGAGAGCATCGTCTGGCATTCCTCCTGCGTCAGCGCATTCCCAAAAATGGCAATGAGCGCGCCACCGCCGGTCTGAGCGCATTGGTAAATATCCGCCAGCAGCATTCCGATATCGGAAGGCGTGGTCTGGTTGTAGAGGTCAGGGTTGGTATTGATGTCGAGGCGCTGGTTCGCAGGTGTTTCATATGCGACGAGCAGCGGCGCGCCGAAGTAGAAGTGGCCGGCAAGGAACGTATTCTCCAGCCCCAGTTCAAGCATATCTTCCGTCACTGCCAGGGGCCCAAGATTCTGGTCGATGATGCGCTGCATCACCCAGTCCGCCGGGTCGTTTCCAGAAAGCTCGATCATATCTTCGATAAGCTTGATCGTCTCGGCATCCACGTTCTCTCCGACACGTTCAAAGATCGAGACCATAATCGGGATCTTGATAATACTGGCGGCCGTAAATGCGACGTCTGGCTCAGTTGAGAGGAAATTGCCCGTTTCGTAAACGAAGTGGATCTCGTCAGCGGTCTGCAGGTCGAGAAGGTAAATGCCTGCCAGACCATCGAAACCGACGCGGTCGATCGTTTGCGTGATGAAAAACCGCAGGTTCTCAAATTCAAGTTTTGGTGGGACGGAGCGTCCCAGGGGAAGCACGACGCGTCGCTCCCGTGTGGACAGCAGCGCATTTTCGATCATCACGACCGCTTCATCGTCGTTTATGGACGTGCCCGGGATTCCCGGGATGAAGTTCAGTGTGCCGACCGCAGGCTGCGGAGGCGTAGCAGGCTTATCGTATCGAGCTGAAATTTCACTGTCCAGATACGTACGCAGCCGCTCTTCAGAAAATGATGCAGTCAGAGGAATGCGGTCCGGTTCCTCAAAACGGCCCAGCAGGTAGTCCCAAAAACCGAGCCAGAAAGGTTTCTCGACGCGTGCAAGGTCCGCCGCTGCCAGCATGGTATCGATATTCAATTCGAAACCGACAACATTGGGTTCCATATGGATCGTCGATTCCCCATATACGAGTTCGACTGGGGTCGAGTACACGGCGAGGAGGCGGTTGGCGGCTTCCTGTCGATTCAGTTCTCCGACAGGCACGCCGGCGATGAACATACCGCGCGGGAATCGAGTGCGCACCCGGCTGTAGGAGACGAGTTGAAGGACGGTAAGGATGATGGCCGCGAGGATCAGTGCAAGAGAGACCCACGTCAGAAAAGTCCCGCCCCCGCGGCGGTTCGTCGTTCTATACATAGGTATAAATTCTAACCAAGTTCCGTTAAAAAAGGATGAATCTAGTTCTTTGTGTTGCTGCCCCTGCATCAGAATTACCATTAGAACTGACTGTTCACCCGGAGCCGATTACCTGCTACAATAGATTATGGCAATTGTTATTCGTCCCTTATTAGAAGGAGTTTATTATGAAAGTGCTTATTGTAGGTACCGGATATGTTGGGCTGACCACAGGGGTCGCCCTTAGTTATTTAGGTC